>RZYF01000015.1 GCA_010014665.1 Candidatus Saccharimonadota bacterium
AGAGCTAGACAAGAATTATGAGGTGTTTTAAGGATAACATCTTAACTTGTTATAATCAGACCATGGATATAGATAAAAAAGCTAAAATCATCTGGGACTACATGCGCATGAACATGCCTCTCGAAAAAACAGATGCTATCTTTGTACTGTGTAGTCATGATACGCGGGTAGCTCAAAGAGCGGCGGAAAACCTGAGGTTTTAAGTATAATTTAAAATTTTAGGTCTTTTTAATTAAATTTCACAATAAACGCTGTGAAATAATCCGATTAATAACGGTTTATATTAGAAAATTTGTCATTTAGATGGTAAAAACTATTGATTGTTAAAATACTAAGGCGTAATATATGAACATGAGTTCATATAAATGTTGTGCTACGAAAAACGAGCTATCAACCAATATTGAAGAAACAGCCAAGCTGTTGAAATTACTCGGAGAGCCAAACCGCCTCCGTATTATGTGTGCACTCAATAACGACAGCGAACATTGCGTCTGTGAATTTGAAGACCATATGCCGGGTATATCACAGAGCCTATTATCACACCATCTTGCCGACCTGAAAGATGCGGGATTAGTCATGTCTGAAAAACGTGGCCAGCGAGCTTACTATCGTCATACTTCATATGGCAAGAGCGCAATTAAACAAACGTTAAACATTAAAAAGGAAGAAATTATATGAAAATTGAAGTTATTGGTACAGGTTGTCCAACCTGCAAACAACTATATGCGCTGACACTACGCGCGGCAGAACGTATCGGTAAAGAGGCCAAGATAGAATATATTGCTGAACAAGCTGGCATGAAGCGTCTCATGGAGCTTGGCCTGATGCGTTCACCTGCACTGGCTGTTGACGGCAAGGTGGTGCTCGTCGGTTATGAACCGAGTATTGATAAAATCAAGGACCTTATTCTCGGCAAGGAATAGTAGATTATGGATATATTTGCCCCGCTCCAGTGGCTGGCTGACTGGCTAATTTACAGTGCGTTCTCAATACAAAGTGGTACGCAACTAGCTGATTCAGTTAACTTCTTTATCTATGACAGTTTGAAGATTTTGTTACTACTGATATTTATTAACTACATTATGGCAATCGCGCGTCACTACCTGCCCGTCGAAAAAATACGAGCTTTTCTAACGAGCCGAAAATGGTACGGAGCTGACTACTTGTTGGCTGCGACTTTTGGGGCAATTACTCCGTTTTGTTCGTGTTCTTCTATACCTTTTTTTGTTGGGTTTTTGGGCGCTGGTATTCCGATTGGCGTGACGTTTTCTTTTCTCATCACATCACCGCTCGTGAATGAAGCGGCTGTTATATTGCTCGCCGGATTGTTCGGCTGGAAATTGACTCTAACCTATGTAGTATCGGGTATGGCCATCGGTGTCATAGGTGGCACGGTCCTGAGTCGAGTGAACGTCCAAAAACATATTAACAAAGATATCCTTGATTTGAGCAAGAACGTAAATTTGGGCAATGAGCCGGCTATACAAAAGTTTAATCGCGGGCTGTGGCTGACGTGGTGGCGCGAAGCCTATGAGTTCACAAAAAAGCTGATGCCCTATATCCTGATTGGTGTCGGGCTTGGCGCGGTTATACATGGTTTTGTTCCACAGAACTTTTTCGAAGCTACCCTCGGCAGTAACGCATGGTGGACGGTCCCTGTTGCAGTTATCGTCGCTGCGCCGCTCTACTCCAACGCAGTCGGTGTTGTGCCAATCGTTCAGGCATTTGTTGCAAAAGGCGTAGCAATCGGGACGTCATTTGCCTTCATGATGGCAACTGTTGGGCTATCGTTGCCCGAAGCTCTTATCCTAAAGAAAGTCATGAGCTTGAAATTACTGGTTGCTTATTTTGGTGTGGTTACGCTTGGGATAATTGTAATTGGTTACCTACTGAATATTTTCTTTTAGACTTTAGTGCAACTCTATTTTAAAAAAATTACAGGAATTTACTACCGTAATTAAAAGTTTTTAAAGAGTTTATCAGCATACTTGTCATTACGACCATACACTTCGGTCATGCCCCTCTCGTTTCGTGGCAATCCTGTCAACCACCATAGTATTACTGGTTATTTTTTAACGTATAATTAAATTACAAACATACAGCTATTAAAGGTCGCTTTAAAGAAAATTAACAACAGTAACAGGAGGTCAAGATGAAGGTAGTAAAATTTGGTGCAGTATGGTGTTCAGGGTGTTTAGTAATGAAGCCTCGTTGGGCAGAAATTGAAGCGGAAAACCCGTGGCTCGAAACAGAAATGCACGATTTTGATGTTGATAAGGAAGCGGTCGAACAATACGGCATCACCGATCAATTACCAGTCTTTGTATTCCTAGATAAAGATAGTAACGAGATTCTTCGCCTTCAAGGCGAAGTCGAAAAAGCCAAACTTGTTGAGCTCATCAACGAGCACAAAGATAAATAATACTGTTTTCGAAGTATCTTCTTGAAATTTCAATCGATCAAGTTATTGTCTACGCCTAGGCCAGGGTTTGTTATGCAGTTCTTGATTTTTCCGAAGAGCATCTTTGAGAACGTCTATTTTTAAATCCATGACTATTGTTTTACTACGGATAACGTAGTAATATTAAGACTAATATGAGTGATATCAAAAAACATCAAGATATTAATATGGCAGCAAAAACAATTTCCGACTGGCGATCTATGATAATAGTACATGCTATCTATGAACATGGACCTGTTCGCTATAAGGATCTGGATGACATGCTTGAGCTGAGCCCTACGATACTTAGTGGCAAATTATCACAACTCACAGATATTGGCGTTATCCGACGCATCCAGGCCTATGGGGCAAAAGAAGTAACCTATAAAGTGTTGCCGATTGCTGAAAATATGGTCAAAGCGTATCACCTGCTTGAGTCTGTCGAACCAAGATTGAGGAAATAAATAAATGTTATTAGCTTTTACGCTGACATTGATTGCAGGTATCGCAACAGTCTTGGGCGGTATCATCGGTGTCCATAGTTCAATACAAAAACCTGGCCGATTGTCTATTGTACTGGGGTTTGCGGCAGGAGTTATGGTATGCGTATCTTTTTTGGATCTATTGCCTACTGCCTATGAGTCTCTAAACAACTCAATCGGGGTAACTAAGGGAATGCTCTTGTTGATTGTTGCGCTATTAGCTGGAGCCTTAGTCGTGAGGACAATCGATAAGTTTATACCCTGTTCGAATGTTGTAAAGTGTCCAAATACCAGTATTACAAAATGCATGTCACACGATGAGTGTGTCAGTGATGCTCGAAGGCGCCGTCTATTAAAAAGTGGTATGATGATATCGGCGATTATGGCAATACATAATTTTCCAGAGGGAATCGTAACGTTTACTGGTGCGATGCACAGTACTACTCTAGGTGTATCGCTTGCAGCTGCGATTGCTCTACATAATATACCTGAGGGGATTGCTATTGCATCACCTATCTATACAGCTACGAAGAAAAAATTGACTGCAATTAAATACGCGGTTTTATCCGGCTTAACTGAACCACTTGGTGGATTATCGGGATATTTGTTGCTTGTGCGAACCATGCCCGAGAGTATGTTAGGAGTAATATTTGCGGCAACAGCAGGAATGATGCTTTATATAAGTTTCAGCGAGATAATACCGGCGGCTCACTATTATTCATTTAGAAAACGTGAGCCGTTATTGGGCGCAAGTACTGGTCTAGGAGTGATGATGGCTAGTATAATAATAATGAATGTATTTTAAGGAATATATATGAAAGTAAAAAATTGGCACAACACAGTGTATAAAAAACTGATATAAAAATATATAACGGAGAGACGGATTAAGATGAAATACGTAAATCACCTGAAACACTATATGCTAAATAGACGATATATCCTTATATTTAGCGCAATAATATTGGCGGTTTTTTCGGGATTGTTATTTTATAACGACTCCTACGCGGTCACACCGCAGAATCCGGTTAACCTATATTTATTTTGGGGAAATGGTTGCCCACATTGTACTCATGCCAAACAAGTACTTGAGCCGTACGTAGAACAGCACGACTATATTGGTTATCATAAGTTTGAGGTTTACTACAACACTGATAATCAGGCAAAAATGCAAGCCGTTGGCGAGAAGCTTGCGATTGAGGCGTCTGGTGTGCCGCTTATAGTTGTGGGAGATAAGCCATTTCTTGGATTCTCCGATAGTATAGGTAGAGAGATCAAGAATCGCTTAGAATATTGTTCTGTTAACACTTGTACCGATAGCGTGGCGGAAATTGTCGGTGTTGCGAGACCGACAGGCGAAGATATCTCACCTGTATTTGATGATGAAAAAACTCAAACCCCAGTCACCAGCTCTAACCAGAGCGACGCAAAACTAACAGATAGAATTATAACCCTGCCACTTCTGGGTGAGATAAATATTGCTCATTTTTCGTTGCCGATTCTGACAGCTATTATTGGTTTGCTCGACGGCTTCAACCCCTGCGCGATGTGGGCGCTCTTGTTTATTATTACACTGCTGATTGGGATGCAGGATCGCAGGAAAATGTGGTTATATGGAACGGCGTTTATCGTAACATCTGCAGCGGTATATTTTGTTTTCATGGCCGCATGGCTCAATTTATTTATGTTCATAGGTCACGTTGTATGGATACGAACACTGATAGGTTTGCTGGCTATCGCTATCGGGGGTTATTACTTATATGATTGGTATCAAAAAAAGACTGGCTGTAAAGTAACTGGCGGTGAAAAACGGCAAGCGGTGTTTATGAAGTTACGTGAAATAGTAAAACAAAGAAATATCTGGCTAGGACTCGGTGGAGTTATTTTATTAGCGGCGGCCGTAAACATAGTCGAGCTTGCCTGTAGTGCTGGATTGCCAGTTCTATACACCGGGATCCTTAGTTCTGTAGGACTTGAGACATGGCAGTATTATGCCTATATGTCACTCTACGTCCTATTTTTTATGTTAGATGATCTTGTCGTGTTCGCAATAGCTATGACTACATTTAAGGTAGTTGGGATAGAATCAAAATATACTAGAGCTACCCGGCTTGTCGGCGGTGTACTTATGTGCACACTAGGTTTGCTGTTAATATTTGCGCCTCAAGTACTAATGTTTGGATAATAGTTAGCAAAGCTACATATAAGTGATTGCGACAGGATAAATATATTAGCGAAAAATGTCGAATAGTTGAAAATTGGGCTACTTAGCTATTATTAGAACGTTTATTTTCGGTTGTATGCGACAGGGCTCTCAGTAATTGTTTTTGGTATATTTTGTCGATAGTATGACCGGTAGCGACGGCTTGAATTTTGATAGATTTATTGCGCTTGCTAACGGAGCGAAGCGTAGTATGTAAGATCAATGGGTCGAATACCCCATATAGAATAGTGATTGGAATATTGATTTTTACCACATCATCTATAGTGGTTTGATTAATAATGCTAGATTGAAGAGATTTTATAAAAAGATCAACGTTATCATTTTGTACATCGAGACTGTTGCCAACTACACCTAGTTGCTTTCCGAGGCCGTAAGCGTTGACGATTTGGTCTGGATTTTTTGTCGCATGTTGATATACCCAACGCAGTAGAGATTGTTTAGATAGATATATATTACCAGAAGGTTTACCGTAAATTGGTGGTGAACACAAGATTAATTGACGAGTCAAGATTTGATAACGTTTAGCAAACTCTATTGCGACAAGTGCTCCGAGTGAATGTCCGACAACTATAACTCGGTTTCTGATACCTAATTTTAGAAAAGTGGCTAACAATGATCGCGCTTGTACGGTTGCACTATACGTAGCCCAACGCGGGGATGGTGAGTTACCGAAGCCCAGTAGATCTACAGCAATGTAATTAACATTATCAGGCAGTTTATTGAGTGTTTCAGTCCACATATTAGCAGTATCACCGATTCCGTGAATAAAAATATAAGTAGTTGTGGCGCCTTTTTGAATACGACGATGACGAATATTTAGTGTATATGGCACACGAAACAGCTTGTGGATTAGTTTTTCGAACATACTAATATCTTAGCAGATGACAGAAAACACTTAGCAGATAACAGATAACAGATAACAGGAGACAATTAACAGATGACATTTAACAGATGACAGACGTCAGGATGTAGAGGTTATACAAACAGAGTGAAAATCCGCCGAATGGACTTATATAACTAAAAATGTCTGTCCCCTGCTACTTGTAAAATCTCTGTAAAATATTCTCTGCAACCTGTTAAATATCTCCTCTTACCTGCTAAATACATGTATAGTGCCGTTAAATACATGAGCATGATATAATAATTTTATGAGTAAAGAAACTGTCAAGAAAACACCAACAAAGCAAGTTCATGACTTTCAACCGACCCGAGTGATTGTCATAGTTTCGTTTGTAGCCGTACTATCATTAGTGCTTTTTGCCGGTTTAGCGCTTCTAAACTTTATTTAAGTTAGAAGTTTTCGGTATGTTCTATTGCATTTATTAGGTTTTTTCTTGATAATACAGACATGAAAGTTCAAATAGCAATTGACACAAGGACGTTTGTAAGATTTTGGCTAGTTCTTCTAGCGTTTGTTCTAGGTATTTTCGCAATCTATAGCGCTAAGAGTGCTCTGGTGCTAATACTTATAGCTCTGTTCTTGGCTTTGGCGCTTAACACACCCGTAACCCACATTGCTCAGAGATTACCCGGTAAAAGTCGTATTGGCGCAACCGCTATTGCTTATGTAATAGTTTTAGCGATACTTGCAGTGGTAATATTTTTAGTGATTCCACCCATAGCCTTACAGACAGGACGTTTTATTAATTCTACCCCGGATTTAATAGATGACCTTTCGAAACAATGGAAAGAGTTTGGCACGTTTGCAACTCAGTACAACCTACAGGTTCAACTATCGCAGATGATTGAGTCAGCAAAAAACAGTCTACAAACATTTGCTGTTGGTTTTGGGCAGAATATCCTGGGAGGCATCGGTTCATTTTTCGCAACTATATTTTCGTCAGTTCTAGCGCTTACACTTGCCTTTTTCATGCTAATTGAAGGTCCCGGCTGGATGCGTCGTATTTGGGAATTATATACTGATGAAGCCAAGATGCAGTCTCATCGCCGAGTTTTTAATAAAATGTATAATGTCGTCACAGGTTATGTCATCGGACAACTTACAGTCTCGGCTCTAGGTGGTGTCTTTTCAGGATTATTTGTTTTCTTGCTTAGTTTTATTTTTCCACAAGTCTCTGCTAATCTAGCGTTTCCAACTGTTGCTATAGTCTTCACTCTTTCACTAATACCGATGTTCGGTGCCACTATTGCTGGTTTATTGGTCGGTTTACTATTAATTGCCAACAATCTTGTTGCGGGGATAGTTTACGTTGTCTATTTCATTATTTACCAGCAAATTGAAAATAACTTCATCTCTCCGGCTATTCAGTCCAAGCGCCTCGAATTATCGCCTCTGATCGTTCTTGGTGCCGTGACAATAGGAACCTACGTATTCGGTCTGGCGGGTGGTATTATCTCTATCCCGATCGCAGGTATCATAAAAGTTCTCGTAGAAGAATATCTAGATTACCGCAATGAAATCCATCAAGAAAATTCAAAACCGTTAACAAAACTCGTTCGCAAACTCAAAGGCGAGAACGAATAACTTCACAATTAATTATTCCTAGCCCAGATAGTTGTTCGTGAGGTATCGTTTAAAATTATACCCTGTTCAGCTAAAACGTTGCGGATTTCGTCGGAGCGTTTCCAGTTATGAGCTTCGCGTGCTCGTTGTCGCTCAAGTACTAGCATTTTTTGCTCGTCTGAGATGTCGGGTGTGCTACTGATTAGTCGTAGACCGAGCAAATCGTCTATGTATTGCAACAGAGAAACGAGAGCTGATTGCTGGATATGACGGATATCTCCTATTCGGTCGATTGCGTCAAATGCATCATCAATAATCGCTAAAGCTTTTGGCGTATTTAAATCATCGTTGAGTGCTTCGAGGAATGCGTGAGGTGCAGCTAGTAACTTACCGTTGATTGCGTAGTCATCATCCTTTTTAGAGTCGTTTTCGAGTGTATCGTGGAGTTGCCAGCGTAGACTGGCTATAGCTTGCCAATGTTTTAATCGGGCTGCTGACGCGTCCATAATCTCCCAAGTGAAGTTTCCTTCGGTTCGGTAGTGTTTAGACAGAGCTAGTAATTTATAGGTGTCGATGTCGTATCCGCGCTGCTTGATGTCATCTAGTGTGAAGACATTGCCGAGTGATTTGGAGATTTTCGTACCGTCGACTTTTATGTGGTTGTTGTGTAGCCAGATTTGCGAGAATTGCTGACCGGTCACAGCTTCGGTTTGGGCGATTTCATTGGTATGGTGAACTGGTATATGGTCGATTCCACCTGTATGGATATCTATTTGATCGCCTAAAGTTTCGCGTGCAATTGCTGAACATTCTAGGTGCCATCCCGGAAAACCTTTTCCCCACGGACTATCCCACTCCATATCACGCTGCTTGTCGCCAGGACTAAGTTTCCAAATTGCAAAATCGGTGATGTTGCGTTTGCCTTCGATCGCCACGCGCGCGCCGGCTTCTAGTCCAGCTATATTCAGTCGCGCCAGTTTGCCGTAATCGGACAACTTAGCCGTATCAAAGTATAAACCTTCACCTGGAATAATGTATGTGTAACCCCTGCCCTCTAAATCTCGAGTAAAATCTATCTGTTGACTAATAAATTCGGTGGCTGGGATAAGATGTTCGGGGCGAATTAGTCCAAGTAGGTCGTAGGCTTCATGATCGGCTATATCGGTGTATTTGCGTGCTATATCCCAGGCAGTTGTGCCTTCGATGCGAGCGCCTTTTTCCATCTTGTCTTCCCCGCTATCGTCGTCGCTGGTTAGGTGACCGACATCGGTGATGTTTTGGGTACGTTCAACAGCATAGCCATCGGCTAGTAAAGTTCTAACTAAAATATCCCAGTATATATACCCTAACCAATTTCCGATATGGGGATGGCTATATACCGTGAGACCACAAGTATAGAGTCGGACCTTGCCCGGTTCGATTGTCTTGAGCTCTTCTTTGGTTCCGGTTAGAGTGTTATAGAGTTTCGGTGCTTGCGTGTTCATTGTCATATTCCTGTAAAATTTTTTCAGTTGCAGTTAGTAACTCTTGACAAGCAGTATCGTAGTTTTCGTAGATTTTGTAGCCAGCACTGTACTCGTGGCCACCACCACCGAAAAATCCAGCAATTTGTCCTGCTATAGGTAAGTTACTACGAATTTTGCCAGTTAGTTTACTATCTGGATAAGTTTTGATAGCTATCGCCACGTCAACGCCTTCAACTAATCGCATTTCGTCGAGTACTAGAATGCTCGGATTGTATCGGTCGGAGTATTGTTGGATATCTTCCCATGGTATATGGACAAGCGCCAAACGACCATCGCAAAAATATTCGATACGTTCGATTAGTTTTCCTTTGTATTCTAATATATCAGCCGGTTTTTTCATGTATTCGCGACGTTTTTTTTCTATCTCGGCCGGATGAGCACCAAATTTCATGAGCTCTAGGACGCTTTCGATTGTGCGCTGACTGACGCTAGGTGTACTGAGTCCAAGTGTGTCACCTAGTACTGAAGCGAGCATGGCATCGGCGGCGGGTTTGTTGATAGCCCAACTGTTTTCGGTAGCTATGCTTAGAACTAGCTCGCTTGTGGCTGCGGCGGTTTCGTCGAGTATGAAATCGTGAGGGAACGACAAATCGTTAGCCTCGTTATCTTCATCGTTTTTGGATTCGTTGTGATGATCTAACACTATAACTGGTCGGGTTTCTAAGAAATGTCGCATCCCTAGTGTTGCAAGAGTTTTAACTATCAATGCTTCAGCGGCTGTATCAACTATAATAGCTAGGTCATATTTGCCGGTAAAGATTTTTTCTACTCGGCTCCAACCTTCTATATAGTGCAAATACTTTGGCATATCAATCGCGCAGAACATGGTAACTTCTTTGCCTAGTGGGGCTAAAATCTCATCAAGCGCAATCGAACTACCCAGACTGTCGGCATCAGGGTTCTCGGGTTGGATTATAATAATCCGTTGAGCTTCGTCTATACGAGTTTTAACGTTTGTATACATCTGTAAATAGTATAGCAGTAGATAGTTAATTTTTAGGTTTTGTTACAACCTATCAGTATTTTACTTACGATTTCTACAAGCAAGTAATATCTAATCTGGCTCGTTTTATACCACTAGAGTTTTCTACGTCCTTCGAGGGCGTGCGTGAGAGTTATTATGTCGGCGTATTCGAGATCAACACCAACCGGTATGCCCCGGGCTAGGCGTGTGATTGCGACGTCTACGCCCTGATCGATAATTTGTTTTTGGATATAGAGCGCGGTTGATTCACCTTCGACACTAGCGTTAGTCGCCAATATAACTTCAGTCACCTTGTCTTTTTGAATTCTAGCAATTAGCTCTGGTATATGGAGCTGCTCAGGACCGATTCCATCGATTGGGCTCATAGCACCGCCAAGAACATGGTAGGTTCCGTGGTATTGTTTGATTTTCTCGAGAGCAATTATGTCAAGTGGTTCCTCCACGACTGCAATAGTAGTGCGGTCTCGTTCTGGGTCCGCGTACAGTGGCGAAATCTCTTCTGTCGAATCAATTAGAGCGTAAGTGATAGGGCAAACCCGAACGCCACTATGGACTATTGCAACAGCATTAGCTAGTTCAGTAGATATTCGTTCGTCGGCTCGAAGCAAATAATAAGCATAGCGCTCGGCAGTTCGAGCACCTACACCAGGCAGCTTGCCGAGAGCTTCTATGAGGTCTACGAGAGATTTTGGGAGCACGCCTTATACCTAGCCTAGCCTAATTTAAAGCCCAAGATTACCTAGTCCACCCATGAGCGGTTTCATTTTTTCGGCAGCGAGGGCTTGAGCTTGCTCGAAAGCTTCGCGGGTAGCTGATTCGATCCATCGCTCAAGTTCAGCGATGTCATCGATGTCAACGTATTCTGGGTCGATTGTGATTTTTTTAAATTTAAGTTCGCCGTTCACACGCACTGTGACAGCACCATCCCCTGCTGAGACTTCGATAATTTCACTTGCCAGCTCTTTCTGAGCCTTTTTTAGTTTCATAACCATCTTTGCTTGGTCAAACATATATTGTAACCTCCTATGAATTGTCTCTATTATTGTAACATGGAGAAAACAGTAGATTTTGGATTATAGATTATAGATTATAGAAAAACATACGAGACGCCGTTATTATTAATTCAGTACACGACATTTTTTGCCTCTGCTACATCTCATATCCTGTATATGATATCCCAACTATTACATCTCTTCTAAAATCTATAATCTAAAATCTATCTTCTACTTGCTTTTTATGGTCTGTAAACTCTCAGAACGACGTTGTGGTCTTTTGTCCAGGTAACAAATATCCTCAATGGTGATTTTTCGTCGTAACCATTCGATGCTGAGGGTAATACTAACGTAGGCTGTGATATTTTCTCAGGTAACTGATCTGTAACACTTAGGTTGGAATAATCATTTTTTAATATCTCATAGAATTGTTTTGACGCTGTATCTGTGACTACCGTGACTGAACGATTACCTTCGAGTCTGACAGCTTGTTTGACAGCTGATAACGACGCACTATAGGCTGGTGAAGGCATATAACGGAATGAGTTGAAATAGTGTGCAAGGTTGCTACCAGCAATGCCGAACAAAAGTATCCCAAGAGGTATCATGCCAGCTAAGCGTGCGTATGGGTTTCTGGGGAATAGCTTGTACCATTCTTCGATCAGGGTTGTCATACCAAAAGCCAGTAGAAACATAGCGGGCATATAGGCAATCTGTGGCGATTGGTTTAGTAGCAAAATCACTAGGATAGTCACCCCTGCCCATGACAACATTACGTAAGCGCGCGCCGTATGATGTTTCTGAGCTAGTCGAAAGATACCAAACAACATCAAAGCAACAGATGTAATATTGAATATTGGGGTGATGTATAAATCGACTACTCGACTGTTGGTAAAATCTAGATAAAAACTAGCAATGTTAGCAAGATTGGCGCGTAACTGATCCATCGAGTTAGGTAACTGGTCTAGGCCAATAAGTGCTATGAACTGCATAGGTTGCTGAATTGTATATATAATCAAAGGAATAATACCTATCAACCCAAGAAGTGCTAAAACCATAACTCGTACTGGTCTAATATGACGAAGACGAGAGCGCACATGTGGGTGAGTTATCCCGCCGATAACACAGGCAACAAGTGTGTAGATTCCATAAGGAGTGTAAATAAGTCCAATGCTCGAAAGTACGATCAGAATTTTCCAGAAAAAACCTTTTTCATGATTAATTAAAAAACCAACACCGGCATAAATAAATAAGACTGTCCAAAAAGGTAGCATGACATCGGGAGTACCGCTACGTGTCAGGAGTATAAATGAAGTAGATGTTGATGCTAATATAGTGGAAATAACTGCAACTCCACCAGAGAACCAACGACGAATAGTTAAATTGAAAAGGATGATTGTAAATATAGCGAAGAATAGTGACGGAGCCAATAAGGTTATGCGTGATAACCCGAACATTTCGATAGCAATCCTCTGAATGACGTGGTGAGGAGCATTTATAATCCAGCCCAATGAATCTTTAGGATTAAGATTCATACTAGTGATAGCACTGTTCATTTCAGCTCGAGATATTCCGTTGGGAATAGTGTTAATGTCTAACATGAGAGATATTAGTATGAGAGCAACTATAATACCGTAACCTAGAAAATAGCGGTATTTGTAGAGTGTGATTTGGCTGATTAGAGATTTATAAAATGCCATGATTCATGGTTAATTATATCAGCTAGTCACGTTTTTTTTCGAGTGACATAAACTTGAGTCGTTCTGGATGGAAATAAAGCTCGATGCGCCCAGTTGGACCATTTCGATGTTTAGCGATAATTAAGTCGGTGATATGTTGACGATCAGTTTCAGGATTATAATAATCTTCGCGGTAGATGAACATTACGATGTCAGCATCCTGCTCAATCGAACCAGATTCGCGCAAGTCAGCTAGTTGTGGTATCTGAGGGCTACGTGATTCAACTGAACGACTAAGCTGGCTAAGAGCTACAACTGGCACGTTGAGTTCGCGAGCGATAAGTTTGAGGCCACGTGATATTTCTGACACTTCCTGAACGCGATTCTCTCCATAACTCCTAGTGCCACCACGCATTAGCTGTAAATAATCGACAATTATTACACCAAGTGGCATAGAATGAGCTACTCGACGAGCCTTGGTGCGCATTTCCAGTACAGAAAGGCCAGGAGTGTCGTCAATATAGATAGGTGTTTCGGCCATTTCACCCATAGCGTTGGATAGTTTTTCAAAATCATTGTCGCTAAGGTTACCGGTACGAATATTCCATGCATCGACGCCCGCTGCTTCAGCCAGCATACGATCTACTAATTGTTCTTTGCTCATCTCGAGACTAAAAAACAGTGCGGCTTGTTTTTCCCGTGAGGCAACACTATATGCAAGATTGGATACCAAGGTTGATTTACCCATAGCTGGTCGAGCTGCTATGACGATAAGATCGCTACGCTGTAGACCGGCGGTCATGTTATCTAGATCGCGCCAACCAGTAGTTACACCACGCAGCTTGCCTTTTTCGCGGTGAAGTTCTTCGATTCGATCGAAACTTTCGGTCAAAATCTGCTCAAGACTTATTAGTTCTTGTTTCGATTCGGCATCGCTAACGGCAAACAAATTTGCTTCGGCGGCTTCTAGGATCTCTTGGACGTTTTTTTCTTCATCATAGCCTATCTCTGCGATGTCAGAAGATGCTTTGATTAGTCGGCGACGAATACCTTTCTGAACGATTATGTCGGCGTAGGCTTCAGCGTGAGCAGCGGTCGGTACGTAGTTAGTTAGCTCTGTTAAATATGTAGACCCACCAACAATCTCTAGTTCGCCTTTTTTGGACAACTCGTCGCTAAGAGTTAGTAGATCGACTGGTTTATGACGTTCAAACAATCTAAACATAGAGCTGTAGATTTGCTCATGACGTTTGTCATAAAAATCATAGGCTTTTAGATTTTCGGATACATTAGCAAGCACCTCATCGTCGATCAAGATTGCGCCCAGTAGGCTCATCTCGGCATCGATGCTCTGAGGTGGAATCTTGGCCTGTTGGGCGTTAGATTTTTTAGGCATGGTCTACTCTCACTATCTCTCCCCCACCCATTATGTCGGCAACTTCTTTCGTGGCTGAATCTACTGC
>RZYF01000016.1 GCA_010014665.1 Candidatus Saccharimonadota bacterium
TAACTGGCATACCCCACAAGAAGTTTATGACTGGCTTGTGCAAAACCCTGGAAAACAGTTAGACTTAGGTCAGGTTGCGTTTGGTTCTAGAATTTAGGCGATATTAGTATTATTTACAACTGCAGGAATACTTATTAGATTTACTTACATAACGAAATAGATAATAAATTGTATAACCTAAAAAATAAGGCTTTTTGATTATTCTTTTTCTGTATCTTTTTTCCGTCGTCTCAAAAAAGCTGGTGTATCAGACTCATCTTCTTCAACCGTATGCCATATATTTGTCGAGTTCTCATCTTCAGATCGAAAAGCTTCAGCCCCACTTACGGTCGCTGATTGATCCAGATCAAGACTCTCAATCGCTTTTAATTCAGGTTCATTTGTAGAATTTATTACAGCTGTTTGGTTACTAGAATTCATCTCATTATTCTCGAGTTCAGCAACCTTTTCATGGAAATACTGATTGTCAAAACCGGTAGCGATAACAGTAATTATCAACTCATCTTCCATCTCGGGTTTCAGTGTCGCTCCAAAGATGATATTTGCATCAGGTGAAACGGCACTAGTGATTATCTCTGCCGCTTCTTGAATCTCGCTCATACTCATGTCGTAGCCACCTGTGACGTTAAACAATACGCCACGAGCGCCATCGATAGATACTTCTATTAGCGGTGACTCTATCGCCTGCTGAGCAGCTTCAGAAGCACGGTTGTCTCCGCTTGCGCGACCTATACCCATCAAAGCGCTACCTGCATTACTCATAATTGCTTTTACGTCGGCAAAATCTAGATTAATCAAGCCATGTTCAGTTATAAGCTCAGATATACCCTGAACACCCTGACGTAGTACATCGTCGGCAATCTTGAAGGTCTCAAGTAGTGGCGTGCGACGATCTATCGTTTGCAACAAACGGTCGTTTGGTATCGTAATTAGAGTATCTACCTGTCGACCTAGATGAGCAATAGCCCATTCGGCGTTTTGACGGCGCTTTTCGCCCTCAAAGCTAAAGGGCTTAGTTGCAACACCAACGATCAACACACCCATTTCACGGGCAACTTGGGCTACGATATGGCCAGCACCCGAACCAGTGCCTCCCCCCGCACCAATTGTCACAAAAGCCATGTCAGCACCCTGCAATGCCTCCCGAATCTGTTCTATAGACTCTTCAGCAGCGGCTTGACCAACTTTTGGATCAGCACCGGCGCCTAAACCACGCGTAGCTTCTTTTCCGATATGTATTTTAACATCTGCTTTAGAATTATGTAGTGCTTGAGCGTCTGTATTAATAGCTATAAATTGAACACCAACAAGACCGGAGTCTTTCATGCGATTTATAGCCGACCCTCCTGCTCCACCAACACCTATAACCTTTATGTTTGCAAAAGTTTGTATATCAGCTGGTTTTACTTCAGGCATTGAATTTACCCCCTTGAATTGATTCTAAATTGTTCACATTTAGTATACATTGATTTTTCCTCAATTCATAGATAGTATAATAAAAATATTCACTAGCTCGGACTTAGTAAAGTTGAACAATATTTATGAACGATTCTTGCTAAACATTTTAAGTAATCCACTAGAAAGACGCTTCGCAAAACCGCCGTTTTTACTTTGATCTATTTCCGTAGACCTTTCTCTTTGCGCTCCATCCAGTAAATTACTCAACATTAAACCAGTCACTACCGCATATGAAGGGCTGTATATCTGGTCTACAACACCAGCATAACCTGTAGGTTGTCCTACCCGAGCGCTTAGCTGTAGAGCCTGTTTGGCATAATCCGCAATCCCTTTAAGCTCAGCTCCTCCGCCAGTTAAGACTACGCCACCAGGTAGCTGTGCAGCCCGTCCAATAGCTTTCAGTTCAGAATTAATTTGTTCGAATATTTCTTCGAGCCTAGCATCGACTATCATATCAATTTCGCTAGTCTCAAAAATATGTTCAGCATCTTCAATTTTTACCACTGCTTTACCGGCATGTCCTCGACGCAAATCAGAATGCGCAACAGCATGCTGAATTTTTACTTGCTCAGCTACATCTAGCTCAGTCTTTAAACCAATAGCGAGATCGTTTGTAATATTGTTACCGCCTACTGGCAAAACCGCTACGTGCTGTAAATCACCTTCATCAAAAACCGCAAGGTTAGTAGTCGAAACCCCCATATCAATCAGTAATACGCCATTTTCCATCTGCTTCTCGTCTAATACGGATCGGGCTGCCGCCAACCCCGAAAGCATAATATTATCTACGCCAGTCTCTGTCATTTCGCAAACTTTTTCAAGATTCTTTACGTGTGGTGCTAGAGCTGTAATTACATGAGCGTCAACTTCCAGCCTGACTCCAGTCATACCTAAGGGATCTTTAATATTTTCTTGTCCGTCTAACTGATAACTCCTAGGTGTCACTTCTACAATCTCTCGATTAGCTGGTAGTTGTAATACAGTCGCTGCTTCCTGAACTCTTTCAAGATCATCGAGCGCAATCTCATGTCCGCTCACACCAACAGCTATAACACCCTTAGAACTAATTCCGACAATATGAGAACCATTTATACTTATAGTAGCGTGTTGTATCTGGTGACCACTCATACGTTCGGCGGACTCAAGCGCTTTATCTATAGCTTGTGCCACATTTACCAGGTTCACAACCGTTCCTTTACGCATACCGATATTTGGTTCTGAAGCTACACCGACAATGGTCGGGGATTGTGTTGGTTCTTCGAGATGTCCTACAACAACCCGAACTTTAGATGTACCTATATCTAAACCTACTGCATATCTAGAAGTTTCTTGCATATCCAGCATTATATCATAAGGTTTATGTCCCTAGACAGTCCTCTTCCGATATCGCCATAAAGCGATACTGGTTGAAATTAAATTCAATATTTCATTTAGTACCCCTCCTATTGAACCGGTTAGGATACAGCAAGGATCATCATAATCTGGTGAGAATCTCAGCCCCGTCTTTGGTCACTAGAATCGTATGTTCTGCATAAGCGCTCAAACTACCGTCACGAGTCGCAATCGTCCAACCATCATCAAGCTGAATAATTTCTGCACCGCCCAGTGTCGTAATTGGTTCAATAGCTATAGTATCTCCTGGTCGAAGTAGCGGACCAGTACCCATAACCCCATAGTTCGGTATATCTGGGGGCATATGCATTTTATGCCCTACGCCATGTCCAACCAACTCCTCGACTATACCTAGGCACCCTTCCCTTAAAACTCTTTCGATAGCAGATGATATATTACCAACTCGGGTAGGGCCCTTAATCGCATTAATTCCCGCATACAATGCTCGCTCGGTGTAATCTATAAGCCTTTTTACATCATCGGTCGGTTCTTGGTCTATCACCATGCAAAAACCGGAGTCAGTACACATTCCTTTATATCTTATAACCATGTCAAAACTTACTAAATCACCCTTTTTTAGTATTCGATCAGTTGGTATAGCATGTACTACTTCGCTATTAGTAGAGATACATATTACCCCAGGAAAATTCACGGTAGATTCTTTGTATGCCGGACTGGCACCATAATACGCAATCCGTCGTTCGGTGAATGAGTCAATCTCCTTTTCGGTTATCCCGGCTTTAGCAAACTGTCTTATCTCTTGAAAGATCGTTGCCAATATCTTACCGCCTTCGCGCATCGCATCGAGCTGGTCGTTAGATTTATGTTTTGTTATCAATGACATATCAATATTTACAAACTCTTAACAATTCCTCGATCAACAAGTTCTTTTTCAATCTTATCGTGGATTTCACCAACCGTGCCAACACCGCCCATATGTACTATCGGTATATTCTCATCGTTAAAATAATCAAGGATTGGATAAATTTCCCCACGATATATCTGTAAACGCTTATCTATTGACTCTGGATTATCATCAACACGCCCACGAACCCTTAGACGATCAAGTATCTCTGATCGTGGGACTTCTAGTACTATAGCTAAACTAATACCCCTACCATGATGTGTTTTAGTATCCACCAACCATTTAGCTTGATCTAATTCTCGCGGGTAACCATCGAGGATAACTCCGTCGAGATCTTTAGCACTGATAAGTGATTCTTTTATTATTTCATTAACTAGATTAACTGGGGCCAAAGCACCACTCTGCATCTTGTGAATTAATTCTGCGTCGTGAGTATCTCTAAGTAATTGTCCTGTACTAATCCAACGCCAGCCATGACGAGCTGCCAATATCTGTCCCTGTACACTTTTTCCCGAACCAGCGGGACCAAAAAATATAATCATTGTAAAAATCGTGCCTTTCTCTATCGAGCTGCTTCACACAGTTACAATCTATTGTAGTCTTTTTTTGACTAGTTTTGCAACAACAGCGCCGTCCGCTTTGTTACCAGTTTTGTTTTTGACGGTCGCTATTACTCGGCCCATGTCCTTAATCCCTTCAGAGTTAAGCTCAGTAATAACGCTATCAACAATATCTTGAATCTCAGATTCACCCAACTGATCTGGTAGGTATACACTCAATATCTGTTTTTCAGCTCGTTCTTTTTCGGCTGACTGTTGATTCAACCCCTGTTCATACATTTCGGCTGCTTCATCGCGTTTTTTAATTTCTCGTGCTATTAATTGCTCTATTCGAATATCATCTAAACCAGTATCACGTACGTTTTTCGCAACCTCTTCATTCAGGATTACGGCTTTTAGACCCTGTAAAGTAACAGTTTTTAAGCTGTCACGAGCTAACATAGCCGACTTTAGGTCGGCTTGAATACGCTCTTTCAGATTAGCCATACTAGCGAACTCCGAGACGGATTCTTTTCATCTTATCGTTTTTGCGCTCATTGCGAATAATCGCTTTTTTACGGCGCTCGATTTTACTGATAGGTTTTACAAAACGCTGCTCAGCTTTTACCGTCGCAAGTATGCCGGACTGCATAACCTTGCGATTGAAACGACGAATCAAATTTTCACTCGCTTCTCGCTCATCTTTTCGTGTAACTTGAATCATACTTAAAACATGTTAACAGATTAAGCCTACAACTTCAAGGTGTTTTTGATAATATACGTTTGATTTGACCCTCTATGGTCCTACGACCTCGCCATTCATTCAGGGTTAGCGTAAACCATACATCAACTGTTTCACCAATCTCAGCAGTAAATTCTGTTGCACTGTTCCATGCTATTGCCTGAAATTGCGTCTTTCTATCCGAAAAACTATACTTTACATGCTGATTATTCTCGCCCATGACACGTCGATCAGCAACAACCACTTCTTTAGCGCGAAAAACCGGCTCAGGATTACCGTGACCATAAGGTTCAAACTTAATTAAACTGTCCCATAGCGATTCATCTACCAATGAAAAATCTACCACTGTTACATCTTCGATTGGCGAAAAAAGCTTCTCTTGATCAGACAAATTTAATCGTCTGTAATAAGCGTTAATCGCCCGCCGCCAAGCTACGATATTTTCAACCTTTAAGGTTACCCCGGCCGCCAACTTATGACCACCGCCTTTAATTAATAAATCGTCAGTTGCACGAATCGCTTCAACGGCGGAAAAACCACCAAAACTCCGTGCTGAGCCTTTAGCTGTCCCATCTGTCAGTTCTTGTAATACAAAAGTTGGTTTATGATACTTCTCTAGTAATTTTGCGGCAACAATACCAACAATTCCATGGTTCCAGAGCGGATCGTTAACCACTAATACCTTATCATTAACATATCTAAGCGATTGTTGCTCAGCCTCTTCAAATATCCTGTTTTGTTCTGTTTTCCTCGTAGCATTCATTGTGTCCAAAAGTTCAGCTAACTCCCGAGCCTGAGTACGACTGGTCGAGGTTAATAAATCTAGTGCATATTGTGCTGTCTCGAGACGTCCAGAGGCGTTTAGCCTAGGGCCAAGCCCGAAACCTAAACTACGTGCGTTTAATTTGTTCAACTCTACTTGAGCTACTGATATAAGCATTTTTAATCCGATACGCTTAGTTTGTTGCATAACATGAAGCCCCCAGTACACAAACATACGATTTTCATTTTTTAGTTGCACAACATCGCAAACCGTACCAAGAGCGACCAAATCAAGAAACCATTTTTCTTGTCCTGAAGTAAGTCCAGGAAGCTTCGTCTGCAAAGCTTGAACTAATTTGAAAGCAACCCCACAACCGGCTAAGTCTAAAAAAGGATAAATCTTTCTGCTAGAACTTTTTTTAAGTATTAAATCTTCGTAATCTTCTGGGTATTCTTGAAGTAACCATTTAGGATTTATCATTGCTATGTCAGTTGACTTAGTATCCGAGACAGAATGGTGATCTGTTACGATCACGTCTATCCCGAGTTTTTTTGCGTATACTATTTCTTTATGACTTAAACTGCCACAGTCCACGGTAACAATCAGTTGTCCGCCCATATCGGAAATCTTATCAACCGCTTCTATCGTCAGACCATAGCCCTCAATAAAACGATTAGGTATGTAAACGCTGGCGTTTATACCAAATTTTTCAAAACTATCAAAAAGAATTGTCGAAGCTGTGAGGCCATCGATATCATAGTCTCCATAAATTACTACAGTTTCGTTCTCATCATGAGCTCGAACCAGTCTCGCCACTGCTTTGTCCATATCGGGCAACAAAAACGCATCGTGACTATCCCGTTCGTATTTTGGCAACAAAAATTTCTCACGATCCTGTCTAGTCTTGTAACCGCGCGCTATTAAAATATCATCAACTAGACTCATATAGTTAGTCTATCCTCTATTATCTGTTTAGATTAGGCATCGTTCTGGATAGAGCGTTTACGCCCCGTCTGTGCTTGCTGAGATTTTATCACTATACTCTGAAGTTCTTTGAATATAACGAATTTCTTATTCGTGGAATATATCTTTGTATTACCTTGTTTTTCACTTTCAAGAAATCCAACTTTTTCCAGACGCTTAAGTTCGCGTTGAATATTACCCGGGTCTTCTTTGATTAATTTTGCAAGACCACGGACGTGGGTGCGAAAGTCGGGATATTTCGCATATACAACTATGATTTTTCTGCGAACCCTTGAAGTGATAAATACATCCAACATGCGACTCCCTACATCCTCTTATATTACTAACATGTGTTGATAAATATTCTACATTCTCATGACAGCAATTGCAAGCCATGAATCATAATTTTTTAACGCCAACGCATCACGAATTCATTAAGCATCTTCAGGACTTCTTCGTGATTAGGCATATCATTTACGTCATAGTAGTGGTCGGTGTCGATAAAATTAGGGGTAACACTGAGAAAACAAACCTCATCAGCAGAGATATGTGCTTTATCGACTGCACTTATAGAAGCAACTGGCGAAGCTATAATTAATCTTTCAATCTTAAGCGGTTTAGTAAGTTCTAATGCGACATCTATCTCCCTAGTGTTATTCAACCCATCTGACAGCAATACGACATTTTGTCCTCTCAATATATCAGGTTCCAGAATTCCTCCCGAACCAAGTAGCTTATTTAGCTTACTATTTTGAGATATTTTCTGCTCCTCTATATTACCCCTGTACTCACTGTAATAGTCGTCTACTTGGCCTTCTGTTAAGTCGCTGTTATAGACCATACCGCCTTCTTGGGTAATCATTCCGTAGAATGTATCTTCACCCGGGATATCGACCGGAAGTGTTAATAACAGCGACAGGGTTGCGTGCAATTCCGCAGCAATTTGCATCCCTACCTGAACAGATCCGTCACTAAGAGCCACAATCACGGTGTTATCATACCGATATTTCATAAGCTTACTTGCAAGCATTACTCCAGCTTCTGCGCGTGATTGAAAATACATAACTGTTTCATTATATCAAGCATAAGCATACTTTAGGTCTATAATTAAAAAGATATGAAATGGTATGAAGTTTCACCACTAAAACAGGTACATCATAGTCAGTCTATTTTAACTTACCAAAGCGAACTCAATTTAAATCGAGGCCAAATCGTCTCTGTAGATGTCGGCAAAGCTAAAACTCCTGCCGTAGTTTTATCTATTGTCAAAAAACCAAGTTTTGAAACCAAACCGATCGACAAAGTTATAACTACCGTCCACTTACCAGAACCACTTCTGATTTTGTCGAACTGGATTTCGGAATACTACACAGCTCACCCAGCGCAAGTTTGGCGTACTATTCTACCGTCCGGAATCTTAAAAACTCGGCGACACACTTCAAATCCGCAGCCCGCTGTTGCAGTGCGTGACCTCACTACTCAGCACCCAACAACCCAACAACAAACAGCTATAGAACAAATTTGGTCGCAATCATCCGGTACTAGTATGTTACATGGCGTGACAGGGTCAGGTAAGACATTAGTTTACATAGAGCTAGCGAAACGCACAGTGGCAGAAGGGCGTTCAGTTATAATCCTTGTACCGGAAATCGCTCTGACTTCACAGATCGTCGCAGATATTACTCCGCACTTTGATCGAATCCTTGTTACACACTCCACCATGACAGACTCGGTCCGCCACCGTATATGGCAAGAGATCCTGAATAATGAGCACCCACAAGTTATCATAGGACCTCGCTCGGCACTCTTTATGCCAGTCCGAAATCTAGGGTTAGTCGTGATCGATGAATGTCATGAACCAGCTTTTAAACAAGAAAAATCACCCCGTTACTCAGCGTTACGCGCAGCCAGTGTACTAACAAAAGCTGCATCAGCTAGATTGGTACTCGGTAGTGCAACTCCTAGTGTCAGTGATTATTTTTTGGCCAAAAGCAATAATAACTTGATTGCCACGTTAGATACTCCCGCTCGTAAAAACACTGTAGCGCCTGATGTTTCCGTTGTTGATATGACAAAACAGCAAAATTTTACTCGTTCGACTTTTCTTTCAAATACTATGCTTGAAGGCATAACGAATGCAATTAATAACGGTAATCAAGCGCTGTTGTTCCATAACCGTCGTGGATCCGCTCCTATTACTCTATGCGAAAATTGTGGCTGGAGTTCAACTTGCCCTCGATGTTTCATACCACTTACTTTACACACTGACGAGTTTCGTCTTCGCTGTCATATCTGTAATCATATCGAAAAAGTCCCTACTGCTTGCCCTGATTGTCTGAACACTAATATTATTCACAAAGGTATCGGAACAAAGCGCATCGAAGAAGAAATCGGAAAACTATTCCCTTCAGCTCGAACCAGACGCTTCGACGGTGACAGCAAAGAAGGTGTCGACGCACACTATCAAGCTCTCTATGACGGTACTATTAATATCATTATTGGTACTCAGGTCATAGCAAAGGGTCTTGACCTTCCTTATCTCCGTTTCGTAGGCGTAATCCAGGCTGATAGTGGTTTAGCACTACCAGATTATCAATCTTCAGAACGTGTTTTTCAGCTACTCGCTCAAGTTACAGGCAGGGTTGGTCGCAACGAGCATCCTTCACAGGTCGTGATACAGAGCTATCAACCATCGCATCAAAGTGTGGAATTTGGCACTAACCAAAATTACGCTGGTTTCTATGAATGGTGTATCAACGAACGCAAACGAGCCCTTTTCCCGCCGTTCGTATATCTAATGAAACTGACTACAAGCTACAAAACAGAATCTGCTGCCGTACACGCTGCAAAAACCTTGGCCAAAACACTGCACTCCGTCGCCGAACCTAACGTCACGATACTCGGACCTGTACCAGCTTTCTATGAACGTACACGAAGTAGCTATCGCTGGCAGCTTATCCTAAAAAGTCACTCGCGCGCTAATCTCGTAAAGCTATTCGAACAAGTACCCTCCAAAGGTTGGCAGACTGAACTGGACCCAATCAGTTTACTGTAAACGAAGCAAGCCTATAATTACTGGTATAATATTTGTCATGACCAAAGACGACATAATAATTTTGCCCCACCCCTCGTTACATAAACAATCTGAGCGCATTCATGTTATCACTGACGAAACACGTGAGCTTATAAACGATATGAAAGCTGCCACTCTAGACTGGGAGGATTCGCGTCCTCACGAAGTTGCAGTGGCTCTAGCTGCCGTACAGATAAACCGCCTAGAGCGTGTTGTAATTGTCCGGGCTGACTTCGACGACAAAGACAACAAAGAGTTCATACCCCTCATCAACCCTGAAATTATCAAAGGTGAAGGCACACCAACCGTCATACAGCCCGAAGGTTGTCTAAGCGTTCGTGACCTTTATGGGTCTGTACCTCGCTACCCAAAAGTTCGTGTCAAAGCTATCGACGAAAATGGTCATGAGATACGTATTAAGGCCGAAGGTTTTTTGTCGATGCTACTGCAACATGAAATCGATCATACTAAAGGTATCTGTTTTGTTGATCATATACGCGACCAAAAAGATGCATTTTATACATTAACCGCCAAAGGCGACTTGGAGCCTGTCAGCTATGACTTCGTCGAATCGACTGGTATTTTTCGGGACTGAACAGTTCAGTGTCCCGACTCTAAAATCCCTGTTAGAGGCAGGTTACGAAGTGGTGTCAATTGTTACCAAACCTGACGCCCGAAAAGGACGAGGAAACAAACTGTTTATTCACCCTATCAAGCAGATTGGTCTAGATAATTCTATACCAGTTCTACAACCAAATAAGCTTAGTGAAATTGAACAACAATTGTTATCACTACAAGCTAACGCAGCAGTACTAGTATCGTATGGTAAAATCATCCCACAAAATATTATCTCAATTTTTGAGCCGATTGGCATTATCAACATTCACCCTTCCCAGCTACCAAAATATCGTGGCCCAAGCCCAATCGAAGCTGCTATTTTGGCAGGTGATACTAGCACTGCAGTATCGATCATGAAACTTGATAGTGGTATGGACACTGGTCCTATTTTTACCCAGCAAGCCATAGCTTTGAGTGACCACGAAACCAAACTAGAGCTGTCAGACAAACTGGCTAACATTGGCGCAAAACTTCTGATTGAAACCCTTCCAGATATCTTAACCGGCCAGCTCAAGCCTACCCCCCAACCCAAAAACAATGATGTTTCGGTCACAACGCTTATGTCAAAGCATGATGGTGTTTTAGATATCGCAACAGAGGAAGCGATTGTGCTTGAACGTAAAATTCGTGCCTACCAGATATATCCTAAAACTCATCTAAATCTCTTCGGTAACGATGTTATAGTTACATCAGCAGAAGTTGTCCAGGCTAACGAAAACGATTCTTTGGTTATACCCTGCGCTAACAAAACCTTTCTAAAAATCAAAACGCTCATCGCGCCAAGCGGTCGCAGTATGAGCGGTTCTGATTTCCTACGTGGCTATTTGAGATAGCTTATTTTACGTCAAGAATCGTATCTTTGTTTGCTAAAATCTCTTTTTTCATAGATTCTAGCTCAGCGGCTACAACATCACGATAGTCGGGCCTATGAAACTCAAGCCATTTCAGCGAGCCATATTCAGCCATCACATCTATCTCACCCACTTCAGCCGGTGCGGCAGTCTTCAGTCGCTGATAGTCGGGTAAATCAGCATAGCCTGGCATATATTGAGCGAACCATTTTCTTATAGCCTCTTCGTCACGATCTATGAACGTCTCAAACTCCGCCATCTGATCTTCACTCAAACCCTCTGATAGCTTCGTCCCCACTCTCAGCTCGAGTTCGCTGTATATATGTTGCAAAAAAGCTTGCTTTTGATCCTCCGGTAAATCCGCAAGCCCAATATCTTGCAAAAATTTGTCGTCTAGTTGAAACATCCCCTTAACCTACTTTCGCTTATGCTTAATCATGAAACACATTATACACTAAGCTGCCAAAGAAAATCGGTTACTCAAAGCCGCTTTACGCAATATTTTGAGCACTTCTTCGGGTATCATATACCCATCGCCATTCACAACGTTGAATCTCCATTCCCCGCTAAGGCTTTTGTAAACTACTGGTACGTTTTCATAAGGGTAAGCGTAAGTATAGTTGGAAAGCTCCAAGCCTGTTTCCTGGACTATGTTATTGAAAGCGGTATCAGAAATGTTGGAATCTATAATTCCAGCGTATTTAAATTCTGTTAATGTGTTGGAGATAGACTCGTTAGGAGTAATCGTTCTTGCATATTCTGACCACATCTCAGGTGTAGGTGTCGGTGCTGGAATCTCGACTAACGTCTTTGGTATCTCAATATATCCATCATTGTGAGCTGTATTTGTTATGTATTCTAGAACATCACGAGGCATAACTCCTGGTCGCGAAATTCCTATGTCTCCGCTGTTCATCCTATAGGCTATTGGCAGGTCGTTCTCATCACGCATGTTCAGTAACTCGTTGCCGTGATTTTGCAAAAATGCCTGTCTCTCGGCTGGATCCATACCAAGCTCTTTGAATGTCTGATACCAACCTTCTCCGTTAGTTATATTTTGAGCGTCTAAACTACTATCTATATATGAGTCAACTTGTAGTACTTCTTCATACTGTACTTCAGGTGGAGGTACGATTTCTTTAATCTCAGGAAGATCTATGACTTTTTTAGGTGGAGGTACGATTTCTTTAACTTTAGAAGGACCTGTAGCCTCTTTAGATGCTCCAGCCAAATCATCTCTATTAGTCAAGGCATCCCTTATAGCATGTTCTGATTGTCCGCCAAGCCAATGCTGTCTACCAGCATCAAGCAAATCTTGATGGGTATGCAAGTAAGCACCCGCTAGTCCACCCGCACCTACCATGGCAGCTGCGCCCAGTCCCCACTTAACAGCTTTTTTCTTAGCTTTCTCAGCATCCTCGATCGACTTATTGTCTACCCTCTCCATATAGAGACGGGCTTGTTTTGCTGCATTCGCAACCATATCGTCACGACTCATGCCTTTTTCTAACACGAATTTCTGATTATCACTATCATTATGTTTAAATATTTCAGACAATTGGGTAAAGTATTGTCTAGAACCCCTGAAAGTCATACCACCAGCACCAGCGGCGGCGGCTCCAGCACCAATCACACCACCGAAAAATCCCAAAGCTACGCCCACACCGCCTGCGGCAGCACTTGCCGTTATACCTATGGCTATTTTTTGCCAAGTCTTACGATTCGCATACCATTCCAGTGCCTTGCCAGCTTTGCCATATCTTTCTATCACAGCTTGCAACTGCGCGTCACGATCGGTCGCGATTGATTCGTTTACTGAGTTTTCTATATACTGCCTTAGATCATCTTCAGATATTGAGGTGTTTTTGATCTTGTCTTGTATATCAGTCTCGATACTTTCTTGAAACCTATCGCCATAAACTCTTTGTGTTACTCTGAAAACCCTTTGAGCATCAGCCTTTTTCTCTTTACGATAAACAGGTGCTTTGATTTTATCTGCA
The DNA here is from genome assembly GCA_010014665.1 of Candidatus Saccharimonadota bacterium. Classification (GTDB taxonomy): domain Bacteria; phylum Patescibacteriota; class Saccharimonadia; order Saccharimonadales; family Saccharimonadaceae; genus JAPUDS01. The sequence continues at coordinate 13,265 of RZYF01000016.1, forward strand.
TAAGCTTGACGTTTAAGAATGCGTGACTTTTCTAAATCTTCTAGAGATTTTCTTAACTCAGCGGGATCAGGCTCATCTGATACTCCTGCGTTAGAGATGTTCTTGTTCTTGTTCTTGTTCTTGTTTTTGTTCTTGTGTTTCTTTTTATGCTTATTCTCCTCATCTTCCTCATCTTCAATTCCCAGAGCTTTTCTTTCTTTTTTTGTTAAATCTTCGATTGGTACACTGTCTTCTGGTTTTTCTGGCTCTTCTAGTTCAGGAGGAGTATTGTCAGAGTTCGTCACTTTAACCATCTTCGTAGCCTGTTTTCTCTCTAAACCATCAGCGCCCCGGCAGAAATATTTACCATCGTTGCGATCAAGGTACCAGTCAAGCCATATAGCCTTGCGATTTTCGAACCGCTTATCTGGCTCAGTTAAAGCCTTTTTCACAACTTCTTGCATTTTATGTGTCTTGGCGTTAGTATTGTCTGATTTTACTGGACTAGCTGATTTGGCCTTACGATCGATAAATTCTAGTGCCATAACCAGACGTAAGATCTCCAATTCTTCATCACCTTCACTATCTTCACCAATTTTATTAATAATTTCTTGTCTTGCTTGGATTATTTCAAAAACAGTATATTCTACCCTACCATCACCTATCGCCGTTACTGTATCGAGGTCTATACCGGGATCAACCGATTCCAGATCATATTTAAACTCATAAGGGAGCTTGGCCTTTTTCTCTGTATTTAGTGGTACATCTGGTGTATTCGGTGATTGTTCACCCGGTGATGGTTTTTCCATGACTTCAGGATAGCATATTTGTGACACTTTGTCAACGTTAAGTGTTATGCTATTGTTTTAATGCTTTATTGTGTCTAAAGCACGTAGAGAACTCAAGACCTTTGCAACATCCCAGCGGGTGTCCGCAACTGTATCCCTAAGTGTATACGCTCGTGGTTGTAGTAGTCTAGGTACCTAC
>RZYF01000074.1 GCA_010014665.1 Candidatus Saccharimonadota bacterium
TCCACTGGGCTATCACCAAACAATTGCAAGAACCTGTCCATTACTTAAACAGTAACAGATATGATACAGGGGTGCAATATTACTAATTTGCGCCTCTTGTGGCACGTTTTATTTGTTGGCACGTTGATCTACGCTAATAGAGTGAGACAACTAAACGACGGGAGGCATATGGGTAATCCAAAACAAATCAGCAAGAAAAAGGGTTCAGAGTCGCCAGAAACGCTCGAACTATCTACACAAGAGCGGATCGAGCTATTAGCCAATGTCATTTTGGACAAAATATTGGCGGATAAGAACAAGTCTATTAAAGAGGAAGGCTAGTTGTATGGATTACAAACCCCGCATTCAAAACGCCGTCGCGGCAATCCGTGTTTCCACGACTAAACAAGGTACGCAGGGCGATTCACCAGAGGCTCAAAAAGAGCAAATCGAACGCTATGCGCAGACTCGCGGTATCAAAATAAAAAAACTATTTCTGTTTCTTGAGTCAGCCAGTAAAGAGCAGCAGCCTATGCAAGAAGCGATAGATTACTGTAAAGATTCAAAACATAACATCGACCTGTTCATAGTTAAGTCGATTGACCGTTTTACGCGCGGTGGATCGTACTCGTACAGTCAGTTAAAAATGCAGCTCGATGAAGCAAATGTTCATCTGATGGATATTCATGGGATCATCGGCTCACAAAAAGTGAATACCTTGGAGCACCTAGGCATCAGCTACAAGTGGAGCGTGTATGATCCGACAAAGAATTCAGAGATATTAGAGGCAGAGCGCGCCAGTGATGAAAAAAGGGATATTATGACCCGTATGATCGGTTCGCAGATTCGCTACGCAAGGTTGGGTTATTGGGTCCGGCGAGCTCCACTGGGCTACGTCAATAGGCATGTTGAAACGATTAATGGAAGCAGGTCAGTACTTGAGCCTAACCCAAAAACAAGCCCATGGATTTTAAAAATGTTTGAACTACGCTGCAGAGGTACGCTTGACGATTACGCAATCGTAGACGAGATAAATAAATTAGGTTTCCATACACCCGTTACGTTCGTGCGCCACGCTGAAGATAAGACTAGGATTATTGCGAAAAAAGGCGGTAGGCCACTCATTGTTCGGACACTTCAAGCATATCTGCGCAATCCAGCATATGCCGGTGTGAATGCGGAACGCTGGCTAATGGGGCAAGCGGTGCGATGTAAGTTTGCAGGGCTAGTTTCTATCGATGTCTTCAATCAGGCTAATCGTGGGCGCATAACAATCATCGAAAATGGTGATGAAGTCCGAATCGAAGAGCATAAGATGGAGACGCGAGTGCCAAAAACCAAATTTAATCCCATGTACCCGTATAAGCGTGTGGTGGGTTGCCCTATGTGTGGATCAGTTCTATTCGGTAGTGCGGCGCGCGGGCGAATGGGCACAAGATATCCAGCGTATCACTGCGACAGACGACGTAGCGCTGTGATAGATTACCGGTATCACTACTTTAGAGAACGGAAAGAGAAGTTTGATACTACAATTAAGGAGTTTATAGGGCTAGTTCGCATAAAGCCCGAACTCGAGTCGCGGCTTATAGATGCAATTTTGCGTTTATGGGATAAACGCACAGCCGAATCACAGCGTGATCAGCGAATGGTTATCATGAAAGTCAGCGAGCTAAAGACGCAAGCAGAGATGGTAGCCGAAAAGATTAAGTTTTTGAGCTCTGAAGTCACAGTGAAGTATTTAGAGGAAGACCTTATGCGAATTGAGGCTCAGATGAATAATATGGAGAATGAGCAAACCAAAAAGGTAACACAGCTCAAGCATGATCGTGCGACAATCATTCGAGAATCAAAGCAGCTCATCGAGCGCCCGGATATGCTCATATTGCAGCAGGCCGACCCTGTACAGCAAGCGAATTTCTTTGGACTACTATTTGATAGGGTGCCAAAGTATAGCGACCTAGTCGCAGCGCTCGCCGATCAGTCGATTGATATCGGACTAAATGAGCTATTTACGTTGCGTAAAAGCTAGCATAAAACCACTTGCATTTTTACTGCGACACCATGAAAAATTAGATACGCAAGGGGTGGTGTGCTATCATATAGTTGTGAGCAAACACATTTCTGCCAGCAAAATACCCGAGAATCTTTCTAGACTGCGAAAGAGCCTTCGTTATACCCAAAAGGAGTTTGCAAAGATGGCGGGACTTAATTCGAATTATTATGCAAAAGTTGAGCGTGGCGATAGTGTGCCGTCACTCAAGACCCTCTATCAAATAGCCAAAGCGCTCGAAGTATCAATCACTGATATCGTCGGTTTTTGAGTCTGTGGGCTTCTTCTTGAATTGTTCTTTTTGTTTTTCAAGTAATCCTTCGTCAACATGACCGATATCGCGATATCCTAGTTTCATCCTAATGAGTTGCTGCCGCGCATAGTCGCGATTAGCGTTTTCTGGATCATTTATCTCAAGATCACGGACTATTGCGGCAATTTCTTCATCGGTTGGTATGAATCCTGGCATACTCATAGTATAACACCTCCTTTTTACTCCCATAATTTAGCCGATAGCCGTGCGAGGCCCCTTCCGTCGACCAACTCGCAATCATTCCCAGCTGCCAGTCTGCGTGCAGTAGCGCTATAAGTGCTATTCGTTACGACCATCGCTCGATCACAGCCATACATCTTCAAACCCGTCACAACTTGACGTACCGCACTTGCCTTAACTAGGCCGGAGTAGTGCTTAACTTGCACACCCCAACGCACGCCATCTTTTTCTGCGATAATATCCACGCCTAAGTCATATTTCTCAGTCAGTGAAACATTATGATACCCATTACTCTTCAGTAGCATCGCGACGTATTGTTCAAACTTGAGACTGCCCATACTGCCCATGCTCCTGGATGAAACATTGCGGCGATAGGCTAAAAGCTTCCAGGCTAGTCCTAGGATCAGGGAGCAACCTAAAATTGCCAAGGCAATAAACGTGATTCGCTCAAGTTCCGTTTGATGCGTCCACGCGGCAGCACCAACAAGGACGATAATAGCGAACGATA
>RZYF01000075.1 GCA_010014665.1 Candidatus Saccharimonadota bacterium
CGACGACGACTATCTCGACGTCAAAGGCCAGGAGTTTGCGCGGCGGGCCATCGAGGTGGCCGTGGCCGGCGGGCACAACATCCTGCTGGTGGGGCCGCCACGCTTGAAATCAAACCCAAAATTAGATTTCAGCCAATTGGGGATAGGGTTTGGGGAATATTGGGGTATTCGGATTGCAGCCTAACCACACCACCCTGGCGGACTCCCTGGACGGTTTTGAGGCTGTTCCCCACCACCGGGTAGGCTCGGGAGGTCGAGGCGGTAGAGACGAAATAGGGGCTCTTAGGAGGAAGGAACAGAATGGGGGGAAGGGGTTCCTGTATTTGGAACAGGAATTGACTCGTCAAACCGGCAAGAACACAAGAAACTGATCAAAAACTTGTTGGCGGCAGAAGACGGCCCATATTAAAGAAGGAGTGCTTCATGGATAATACTGTTAATAAAACAAGGCCATATTTAGATGCATATAATGCGATTAGGTGTGCTGAAACGCAATGCAGTAGTCCTTCCTCAAGTTCTATTCTTGATCATGGTGCATTACGGATAATATCGCTTATTTCACACGCACTTGGGATTCCTAGTGATACTGTGGCCCAAAAACTCGCCGATTATGACGAACCCAGACGGGAATTTGAACAGGAACGCAACAGTGAACAGATCCACAAATGGCTAATGAGTCTGACTAAAGCAGACGCTTATGATGATGAGAATCCCCCTGATTAGCATGTATTCTAGGCGACTATCTTGCGCCAATATAATATTATTATGAAAAGCACGCATGTAAAATGTGCCCGCAAGTGGTGTACAGCCATATTAGATGTTCAGGCAAAAATATCTGAGATGCCCAAGTGCACTCAAAGTCGTAAATACTTTAATAACTGGCTATACTGTCTTGACACATTCACGGGGCTTAATGATGAGCCGGGGGCAGAAGTGTATTGCGAGACCGAATTCGTATGGCCGACAGCAGCCGTTGTGGTGAAATTAATGAGTATTGGTGATGCTCGTATGTTGCTAGGATGGCGATGGCCGCAGTACGCATCCGTCTTTACTCCCGATATTAAAAGCGTTGATCGAATGTCTGACGCGCAAATATATTCTGCCTTGGAAGATGCGTTATATTTATCCATCATGTCTGTATTGATTGGGTATGGAAAGACTGTAAATAATTTAATTAGTGACGAAGAGCTGAATTCATATTGTGACGCTAAGAATTCATAAGTACTGAATTATTTTGCCCTAGTATTATACTGATGCTTTAAATTAACCCCTTCCACTACGGAAGGTGCCGATGTCATAATACGCAATAATAGCACCTACTCGCAATGTGGGCAGTGATTATTCTTTTATAGCAGTAATGGTATATACTGGCGATTCGATGACCGATTTGTGATAAAGAATATGAAGCCAAAGGATTGATTTAATGGACATCAAGCTCAAGAATATTACCGTTCGTGAACTGACGAATTACTATCATGTTAATAAATACGAAGATGTGGGTTACGACGGCAAGTTGGTTATCCGCCCAGATTACCAGCGAGAGTTCATCTACAAAGACAAGCAACGGGATGCTGTCATTTCTACCATTACAAAAGGACTTCCCTTAAAAGCGATGTATTGGGCAGTACTGGGTGACGGAAACTATGAGGTAATAGACGGTCAACAAAGAACCATTTCAGTTTGCCAGTACGTAAAAAATGAATTTGCATATATGTCCAGATATTTTAAAGACCTGGATTGTGAGGAGCAATATAAGATCCTTAATTACAAACTCATGGTCTATCTCTGTAACGGAACAGACAGCGAAAAGTTAGAGTGGTTTAAAACCATTAATATTGCAGATGAACAATTAAATGACCAGGAAGTGCGCAATGTGGTGTACGCAGGCTTTTGGCTTTCACATGCCAAGAGCTATTTCTGTAAAAGCGGCGGTCCGGCTTATCAAATTGGCGGTAAATATCTCAACGGTTCCGCCATCCGTCAGGATTATTTGGAAATCGCCCTTAAATGGATTTCGAAGGGCAATATAGAAGAATACATGTCTAATCATCAACATGACAAATCCGCCTTGGCGTTACAAAAATATTTTCAATCCGTCATTACATGGGTTAGTTCCACCTTTACGAATTACAGAAAATATATGAAAGGCATAGAATGGGGTTTTCTGTATAACAAATATTATGACGAAACGTATGACACAAATAAAATAGAAGAAGAAATAGCTAAGTTGATGTTAGATGATCACGTGGTAAGAAAGAGCGGGATTTACCCATACATTCTTACTCGTGACGAAAGATTTCTTTTTATTCGTGATGAACAGACCAACCCGTGTATAGAGAGGATTAGCCATGTCCAACGTGATGAAAGAACTGAAAGCCGAGATTTCCCGTTTGGCTCGTAAAGAGATCAAGAAGGAGCTGGCACCGGCTCGCAAGGCCACCGCGACACAACGTGGTCTAATCGCGGACCTGAGACGTCAGGTTAACGCCATACAAAAAGAGTTGGGTGCCTTGAAAAAGGCGGTGCCGTCCCAGGGTAGCGCCGTTCTGTCTAAAGAGGAGCCCCAAGGTCAGTACTCGATTATGGGTAGGCAGATTAAAGCCTCCCGCAAGCGCCTTGGAATGACTCAGAAAGAGTTTGGAAAGTTGGTTGGGGTAAGTAGCCAGTCTGTGTTCAACTGGGAGCGTAAAAGGGGCAAGGTCGTGATTAGGAAAGCTACTGCTGATAGATTGCTAAAGATTCAAGGGGTTAAAAAGCAGGAAGTGGCAGAGAATATTGGTAAGGGCAAGAAGTCGCCTAAGAAATCCTGACCTTAATGCTTCCTAAATTGGAATCGTGATTCCATTTTCCCAATGCCCATCACCCGAATAGTCTCAGGTGGCCAAACAGGGGTTGACCATAAAAGGGGTCATAAAAGGGGTCAGTCCTATGATTTAATGTTTTAGGGTTGACGGGGGCGGGGCGGATGGGTTTGGATCGGATATATGCCAAGAAAACCACGAGTCGAATA
>RZYF01000076.1 GCA_010014665.1 Candidatus Saccharimonadota bacterium
GATATATTGAGAATCAAGGTAAAGAAGATGCAGGACAAATCAGCTTGCTGATTTGATGCAGCTAATACCCCGACCGTAAGGTCGTGGGAAGTTTATTATACGAGGAAGGAAGAACTCTAATATTTGCTATACTCGGAACATGAATATAGATAAAAATGCAAAAATCATTTGGGAATACATGCGCATGAATACGCCTCTTGAAAAGGCGGATGCTATCTTTGTATTGTGTAGTCATGATACGCGGGTCGCAAATCGAGCAGCCGACTTGTTTAATGATGGCTACGCACCCTGGGTAATCGTATCGGGTGGAGCTGGCAAGCTTACGCAAGATTTATTTAATAAACCCGAAGCTGAGGTTTTCAAAGATATATTATTGCAGGCCGATGTTCCTGAAGATAGGATAATTATTGAACCGAACTCAGCTAACACTGGCGAAAACGTACGCTTTACCTACGAGTTGCTCGGCAAGCTTAGTATGACATTCGATTCATTCATTCTTGTTCAAAAACCGTACATGGAACGTCGTACCTACGCAACATTCAAAAAACAGTGGCCAGACACGAATACGAAAATAACCGTCACATCTCCAGTTATGAGCTATGAAGAATATATGACTAGTAGCGTAATCGATAAAGACTTTGTTATTAGTGTCATGGTTAGTGACTTGCAGCGGATTCGCGAATATCCGAAACTAGGATTCCAGATTGAGCAAGATATTCCTGATGAGGTCTGGCAAGCCTATGAGGATCTGGTTGCTGTTGGGTTCAACAAGCATCTAATGTCTAGCTAAGATGGCTAGAAAGGATTATTATCGAGAGCCTTTTGTCTTTTTTGCCTCACTTGTATTTTGAGGAAGACAGGAAGAAAGAACCTTAAGTTGCAATTCTTAAATGATTAACAATCTTCAAAATGCTATAAATCGAGTTGTAACCTTAAAATTCTGCGTCATAATGAAACATATGCCTACAGTAAACTTCTATTACCACAGCAAAGACAATGAGACCGAAATAGCAGCTAGTGTTAAGCCACTAAAAACCTACATCGCGAAGAAACTAACATGCGGGGAGATCAACCTTTCGCCAGACGAGGTAAGCATTCGAATACTATATGTGGAATTGAGTGATGGGATGATGGCGGATGTCGAGCTAGATATTACCGCTGCAAACTTTAGCGAAAGGGTCGATAGTCAAGACAGGATCTGTCTAGACGTACAGGCGTATATTAAGCAACAAATTCCCAGCGTATCAAAAGTCAACGTTTGGCTGAACTTGCATGAACTTGGCCATAGCTTTGAGTAGTGTAGCTATTTAAAAACCTCAACCTAACGTAAAATGATGGTATATGAAAACTCCAGTTGAAATTGTTAACGAAATTTTCCACAAAATACCTTACTTGAACCTAGCGACGGTTTCTGATGATGGGAAGCCGTGGAACACTGCGGTGTGGTACGCAAAAGACGAAGATTACAATTTATACTTCGTTTCACCAAAAAACACTGTCCATGCCAAGAATATCCATGATAACAATATGGGGTTCGTGACAATCTATGACTCAACAGCACCAGAAGGTCAAGGAGTTGGACTGTACATTGAAGCCACAGTAAGTGAGGTCAAAGACGTAAAAACAATCGTTAAGGCGATTAGCTGCCTCTATAAGGCCAAGAAAAATAAACGTCAGTCAATTGAATTCATCTCTACCGCATCTCGACGGATCTATAAAGTCACACCGCACCAAGCCTGGATCAACGATGCCGAAGAACAAAATGGCTTATTCTTGGATTACCGAATTGAAGTTCCACTTAATGAATTGACGCAAAAGAAGGCCTGGTCGTCAGGATCGGAGTCTGAAGCATGACCCAACGTGCTAATAAAAAACAGCATGTAGAAACCACAAATCATCTGATCATTTTGAGTATACCGAATCAACAAGCGGGCTTTCCCCCACCCATCAAACAATGGGAGCGACCTACTGAATGATTAAATACGTCGTGCAATCGGGTGGCATAAGAAACCAGCCAGAATTAAAAAAGCAGTTTCATCAGGAATTAGCCGCAGGTTTTGGGAATACCCCCAAGTTCCTACTATGCAATTTTGCCCAAGGACGCGAGTATTGGGAGTAGAAGTTCCTGGGATATTCAGATTCTATCCGACAAGATATGCCTGATGGCGTAGAGCCGTCATTTGTACTAGCTATGCCGGATCAATTGATTGAACAGTGCCAGCAAGCTGATGTGATCTATTTCCATGGTGGCGACGACCACCTCATACAATATTGGATGAGCCAATACGACATACCAAATTTATTTAAAGATAAGGTTGTTGCCACAAATTCCGCAGGTTCCAACATGCTTTCTACGCACTACTGGACTTGTGATTGGCGGAAATGCGGAGATGGACTCGGTATTTTGCCTATTAAATTCATACCCCACTTTAAGTCACAGTTTGGGGCCGATGACCCACGGGGGCCAATAAATTGGGATAAAGCCAAGCACGACCTCATGTTGTATGGAGACGCAGGCTTGCCCCTCTACGCCTTACAAGAAGGTGAGTATAGGATATTCGAGGTTTGATGAGCCCTATTGACTTGAACTACTGATGGGATGTGCGCTCGGAATGCTAGGTTACTGAGTGTGAGAGAGGGTCGCAAAAAATCCACCTGCTATACTTAGGATATGATTCTATTTATTTTTGGAGACAGCATTACCCAGGGCTATTGGGACGATACAGGCGGTTGGGCTGATAGAGTAAAGGCGTCAGTTTTAGCGAAGGATATTGCACACGACTTCTCCTCGTATCATGGCGTGCATAATCTTGGAATTGATGGCAATACAACGCGGCAAGTTATTGACCGCTTCGAGCATGAAACGCAGGCTCGTTTATGGCCTGGGTCTGACTACGGGGTGATTTTCTCAGTTGGTACC
>RZYF01000077.1 GCA_010014665.1 Candidatus Saccharimonadota bacterium
TGCTACAATAGCGAGTAGAGCGATTGTGATAGGATCCATAAATTTACTAACTCCTCTTCTTATTTATTGCCTTCTTATTATATCAAAATACTGCTTATAGTGAGCAGTATTATTGTGTTTGTGGCTGATTTTGGTGCGCGGGGCGGGAATCGAACCCGCACGGCTTTTGGCCACGACATTTTAAGTGTCGACTGTCTACCTATTTCAGCACCCGCGCAAGTGCAACCTTCTTATTGCGTCCTCTATGCGTTGGCTGTAAACTATGGCAATTTGGGCATAAAATTCGCAAGTTTTCTATCCTATTGTCGCTGTGATCACCATTAATATGATCTAGCTCCAGAGGTATTCTACCATCAATGCTTATTTTTGCCCAGCCGCAAATTTCACATTTTGGATACTTTAATTTACTCTCGTACAGTCTTCTTTTTAGCTTGAAGCTCTGCGCGCTACTACCTTTGACAAGTAGTTCACTTAACTCAGGTCTCGTTGTGGTGTGGTAAGTCTTACCAGCATTCCATAGCTTACCGGTAAAATGACTTTTATCTAGTCCAAGATAGTGTATTCTCTGATTTACCTGAGTATAGTTGCCGCCAGCCGGTACGAGACCTAGTTTTTTGATAACTCCCCTAATACTAAAAGAGTTTTTAACCGCTTCCTTGAGTTGATCATCTGTCCACGATCTTAACGATGGCATACTAGATAATATACCATGCAATCACGTATACCGATACATTATAATGATAATTTCTTTGTAAAATTGGAGGCACCTACGGGTAACGCTCCCGTCTACACGGTTTTGCAGACCGTTGCCTAACTTCTCGGCCAAGGCGCCACACCCAAATAGTATATCGTAAAACCGCAAAAAATAGGGATTTTTATAACCACTCGTCTAGCTTGTCATAGAGCGCGGCATAGACGCCGTTCGTCCAACCAAATCCGTCCTGTACAGCGTACTCGCCACCACCGCCCAGTTTCCCAGGTTTCACAACGTTGTATTTTTCAATCATTTTACCTTCATGTTCATATACTAGCTCGATAGTTTTCATCCAAGCTATCCGAACTTTCTCTGCCAGTTCGTCGAATCCGTAATTCTTAAGCCCAACTATCGCTACCCACTGCAGAGGCGCCCACCCATTCGGACTATCCCATTGCTGTCCGTTCTCTACCAGAGTTGTAACAAGACCGCCAGATTTTAGAAAATCACGCTCTAGACGTTCAGCTATTTTGCTAGCCTGTTTCTCGGTGGCTACAGAAGCATAGAGTGCAAAAACGCCCGCCAGTGTCACCGATTGCGACAAATTTTGTTTTTCTATATCATAGTCTACGAACCAACCCTCTGACTCACTCCACATGTATTTGCGAATTGCTTCGGCTCGTTTTTCGGCCTGTTTGCGATATTTTATAGCTAATAGTGGTTGAAACAGGGCCCTGTAGCCGTTTGCGATAGTCAACTCCGAAATATACATCAGGCAGTTTAGGTCTATCTGTACGAAGTCGGTGGTGTGAATCGTACTAATATCATTAACTTTCAAAAACCAGCGAGAGCTAAAATCCCAACCACTTTCTGCGGCAGCTCGCAAATCTAGAAAAACTTTACCGTGTGTCAAATGTTTGTCGCTTTTTGTCGCCTTTACATCATCTCGCAACATTTCAGGCCGAGGCGTGGTCTTGTTGTCAAAATACCGATTCAAAAATTCACCGTCAGGCATACGCACTAACCGTTTATGAACTGCGACACTCTTAGACTTGTCGAGGAGTTTTTTGCCTTTCATCCAAAAACCATACTCGTTTAGTAGTGTTGGTAAAGACTCGGTATATAGTAGAGTTTTGTTACGTTTTGTTGATAGTAAGCGAATTATCATCGCAAAAAATGGCGGTTGGGAACGACTAGTAAAATACGTCCGGTTGGCAGTCGGGATAAAACCAAATTTGTCGGCCATAAATATATAATTCCTAAGCATGCCGTAGATAATATCCCATTTTTTGTCCGCAGCCAGACCAAGCATGACAAAATAGCTATCCCAATAAAACTGTTCCTCGAATCGTCCTCCGGGCACGATGTAGGGATACGGCAAGGCAAACAATGTTCCTTTGCTTTTGTGGACCGTACGTACCAAATGGTCCCACAACCACGTAACATGCTCCCTGGCATTCATCCCTTGGGGATAATTATTTAGTCTAATCTCGGCTTTTTCTGGAGATAACTCATAGTAATGCTGTTTGACGAAATCTGCCAAAACAAAGTTTGGATCTAGTCTCACGAGCTCGTATTCTTTTTTGAGTGCACTCAGGCGTTTTTTTGGGACAAGGTCAATAAAAGTTTTACCATCGCCAAAAACTTGTTGCATTTGAACATCGCTGAAGAATTCACCCAATATCTCATCTGGGCTTTTCTGAGTAAGCATCAGACGCCCAGCAGTCGAGACAAATGCCGTTTTGAGTTTCGCACTGGCTTTATGATAATTCTTCGAGTTCATATGCTTATTATAGCCAAAACCAGTACCCGGCGATACTACTCGATATATAAATAACACTCTACTTGGCGTTACGTCTGATATCTGCCACTTCTTGCAAAAACCCCTCCACTTTCGTATACTATCTCTCGTTACACATGCGGGTGTAGCTCAGTTGTTAGAGTGAGAACTGCCAGTGGCAGTTCGGAAAAGGACTTTCCGATGAAAACTATGTTTTCAATCGCGAAATCCGGAGGTCGCGGAACGTGACCTTACTTGCCAGGCCAAGAAAGCGCGGCCAGCACTTTTCACAAATCATCGGTACACTAAACCGAAGCTCATTATGCGGGTGTAGCTCAGTTGTTAGAGCGCTTCCTTGCCATGGAAGAGGTCCAGAGTTAGAGTCTCTGTACCCGCACCATAAA
>RZYF01000078.1 GCA_010014665.1 Candidatus Saccharimonadota bacterium
TCGTAATTATTGAGTGTAACGTCAGCAATGGCGCTCTGAACGCTGTAGGGGAAGTCAATAGAGCGTTCCCACTCTAGGCTTATCACACGATCGCGATAATTCGTATACTCGTACTTGTCCCACTCTTGTATCGGGTTGTCGTCAGAGCTACCGAGAATATCAGTGCCATCTAGTTGCGATACATCGAGGGTAAAAAAGGTAATATTAGTGTCGTATACTTTATCGAACGCAACAGCAATCTCCCAGTCGATAGGTATGACTGAGTTTTGCGACATATCGTAGTACTGTTGCGTTGTCGTTTGCACTAGAGTTGCCTCGTTTCCCTGAATGTTACACTTACGTCCTCAACACGCTCACAGTTATTTATAACCTGGCGCGCAGATAGCGTCATACGAACAGGTACAGCCGACACACCAAGGGCTGTACATGTTAGCAGTGGGTAGGCGAATAGCGTAAATTGTCGGTCATAAAAACCCTTGATAGTATCGAAGTCAGTTTTATCTAGGTATGCCCATGTATGCTCCCATTGGCGCTTATTGTAGGTAAAATAGGTACTCACATTCATGTCGAGCGTTGTAACGTCCCTAGAGCCCTCTATAACAGCCTCAGAGAGCGGAGGCGCGAGTAGTGGTAACGTCGCCGATGTGGAGCCGTCAGTCAATGTTAGTTCTATCACGCTATACCTCCGCTCAATGCTTTAGAGTTAGTCACCTCGCGCAGGCGTTGCGCTATCATCTCCGCCACCGCACGCTGCTCTTGCTTAGAGGTTGCGAACGTACCAGATACATTTATGGTGATGTTTGAATTGTTTGTGTTGCTACCACCATTATTAGCAAGTAGCTTGTCTAGCTTAGATAATGGGATAACAGCTTCATCTTCACCAGCTTCACCGATAGTCGCAAGCATACCGCCTGGGCGCGCGGTTATGATTCCGCCGTCTGCTAACTGAGGCACCGGTAGGCGTCCAACTGTACTAATTTTTACACCAGGGATGTTATTGATAATATCAATAGCACCGTTAATTGCGTCAATAAACCCGTTTATAAACCCAACTGCAAACTTAAGTATAGTATTTATAATGCTCTTAAACGCTCCGCCAATAGCGTTTCCAATCGCCGTTCCGATGTTAGTGAATATTCCGGTTATCGTGTCCCATACCCCTCTGAAGAATCTACCAACACCTGAAAATATATTGACAATGCCATTCCAAGCAGCTCCAAATATGTCACTAAACCATTTACCAACACCTGAAAATATATTAACTATGGTATTCCACGAATCACCAAAGAACTTCGATACTGCGTCCCAATTCATGATTATCAAGGCTACTGCAGCAGCAACAGCGGCAATAATTAAACCAATAGGACCGAGAGCTAACAATATTCCAGTTGCCAACCTAGCACCAGCTATCAATCCCTGTATGCCTAAAGCAATAATTGCAGGAGTCAAAAATATCGCTATTACCGTTCCGACCTGCTTAATCATCTCGCCATTTTCAGATAGAAACTTAGTAGCACCACCAATGGCCTCAGATAACTTAGCGAAAGGCCCAGCAGGGTCTATTGTTCCTGTTATAGCGTCAACGCCTAGTAGCCCGAGCCCAAAATTAGTTACAGCCTCCTGTAAGTTGCTCATCTGCCCAGCGAATGTCTGTGATTGTTTAAGTGCGCCCTCGAATGCAAATCCGCCCTGTTTTGTGACGTCACCCATCACTGTGAGTAAATCATCTGATGTTATCGCGCCCTTTTCCATTGCGTCTGCAAGTGAACCGAATCCCTTTTTCCCAGCCAACTCTGTAAGTGGTTGACGCAGTGCGCCAGCACCAGCGTCCAATATCTGATAAAAGTCCTGTGTCTGCAGTTTGCCCCTAGCGATTGCCTGAGTGAGTGGCATAGTTAATCGTCCTAAATCAGCGCCAGTAGCCCCAGCAATGTCTGCTGTTTGACTTAGTAGAGTGCTTAGGTTGCCAACTTCTACACCTGTTGCCAAGAAACTACGGCCAGCCGCTTGTATGTCCTTATTGCTAAATGCGGTTTTTTTGCCTAAATCGTATAGAGTTGTCATCACCTCATTAGTTGAATCGACATTGCCTGTTAAACTCTCAAATGAGGCGCGAAGCGACTGAATCTCACTAGCACTATTCACCCATGAAGCGGTTACCAAAGCAGCGGCAGCAACCATTGCACCTGTAGCAACTTTTGCCGCGTCATCAAATGCCCTGCCGGTTTTTTTAGCAGCGTCGTCGGCGGACTTCTCTATATCATCATTAGCGCCCTCAATCTCTTTAGCTCCTTTTTTATATGCGCTAGTATCAATTTTTGCAATAAGTTCTACTGTTCCGATTGTTGTCATGCGTCTGCCTGTGAGCCTTTAATTATGTTTTTGGTCATACTCTTAAATGTTGACGATGGTTTTTTGCTATTAGCACTACCAGCGCCAATAAGCGAAGCCTGTGCGTGGCGGTATAAGTCTACGAGGTCTATCTTGCGTGACGCTGCTATAAGTGTTTTCATCTCAGCACTTCCTATCTCGTCATTTTTCACGGCCTTGTAGGCTTCCCAGCCGAACTTTAGTGCAAACTCTGCTAGTAATAAGTCCTCTGGCTCTACAGGTACAAGCGATTCGCTTGCATTGTGCTCCAGTATCTTTTTTTTATCCTCATCACTTGCGAGGTCTAGCAGATTTTTAACCATCTAGTTGGCTTGCTCCTTAATATCCTCAAAGGCTTTTACAATAACAGCGGTTGGCGT
>RZYF01000017.1 GCA_010014665.1 Candidatus Saccharimonadota bacterium
AATCCAATCACTCAAAAGAAACAGTGCTAAGCCGGCCAAAATAACTGCTCCAAGTATAAGTATCACAAACCAGTTTCGTGATTTTTCACTTTCAGCGTATTCAGCTGCTGTCCAGGAGACTGTTCCTGGTATAAACTCTACTTCTTCTGAAGTGTTCTCTGTAGGCGCCACCTCAGACTGTGGGTCAGGGTTAGTATATGAAGTGTCCTCAGGTTGAATCTGGTCAGGTGTCGACTCTGGAGGATCGTTGTTTGTATAATCTGATGAATTTTCATCCATATAGATTATTATACATCGTACATAAGCAATCCTATATATTTTAGATGTTTCACCATATTGTTCTATCTGTTAGAATAATTTGGTACTTAGCGTATAGTTAACAAATTATGGAGAGGTGACCGAGTGGTTGATGGTACTTGTCTTGAAAACAAGCGTGGGGCAACTCACCGCGAGTTCGAATCTCGCCCTCTCCGCCAAAATTAAAAAATGACCCCTACGGTCGTTTTTTAATTTTGACTGGGCGAGATTCGAACTCGCTGGCGTCAGCGAATCCTGCGGGAGTTCGCGTCTCCGCCTCGACGCAAGAAAAACAGAGACCAAAAAGTCTCTGTTTTTCTTGGCGGAGGAGGGGAGATTCGAACTCCCGCACCAGATCTCTCCAGTCTAACGATTTAGCAAACCGTCCCCTTCAGCCACTTGGGTACTCCTCCTCGTCGCAATTTACTCCGCTGCTTTCACATTGAGATTTATCTCAATGCTTCATCGCTTCGTTATTGCTCCTCTCGATGAAAAATTGTCGAACAATTTTCCATCGGTTTAGATCAACAACCACTCGTTTCACGCAGCAGCCACCTAGAGTACTCCTAAAAGGCAAATTGATTTTACCATATATCTGTTATCTATGACAAAACTATTTATCGAAAGGTTGTCTTGCGACAACGGCTCCATATATGCAGCTAGCCCCTGAATTTCGTAACAAATTCGCAGCCGAACTCATAGTTGTCCCGGTTGTTAAGATATCGTCGACCAGTAGTATCTTTGACGGTACAACACGACCACTGAGCGCAAACAGCTCATTTTTCAACGCAATTCGTTGTTTGCGCCCCATGGTGTGTAATTCCTGGTCAAAAATACGAACAAGTGGGTTAGCTATAGTTAGATTCCGAATCTGAGCAAAAGATTTCACGATTAACTCCATATGGTCAAAACCTCGAACCCGCTTAGCGTGAGAACTTGCCGGTATACCAACTATCACCGTATCAGATGGAATTACGGGTAGTCGATAGTGCAGTAACTCCGCTATCACACTAGCCGTTTCACGCTTTGAGCTAAATTTGTATTCGTCAATCAACTTTTCAAGTTCTCCGCGACGTTGACCTATGGCCCAAATTTGTTCAAGCGGTACAGTACCTACACATTTTCGACACATGCCGCTCTGGCCACACGGGCGCTCGCAGAGCACGCAGTTTGCCCAAATTTCACTTGTTATGTTATTTTTACAACTATAGCATAGTATTGTACCCAAAAAACCACAGCCAGAACAGGAGTGGGGTGCGAACTGAGCTAACAAACCATCAAACATTGTAGTTTTTACCATCCTAGAGCTTTAGTGTTGCAGTGACAGGTGTTTATCGGATATAATAAGTATACACGTCGAATACTACTGAAGTGGAGGAATTATGGGACGAGGACAAAAGCAAAACGACGATCTGCTCATGGAAGAAGAATTGGCGGCGGCTTTTTTAAGTGATGACTCAGCAACGCCAATTGATGATGCGCAGATCGATACAGGACTACAAGATGATGGTTGGACAGAAGACGAACCATTACCAGGACAATTAGCAGTTGATCTATATGAAACTGCTAACAGGCTAGTGGTAAAAACACGAACCGCGGGTGTAAACAAATCCGACCTAGATGTCAGCATATCTGACGGTATACTAACAATATCTGGTACATTATCGAGTGGAGATGATTCGGATGCAACACAGTGGCATATGCAAGAATGCTATTGGGGCGAATTCAGCCGTACGTTGCCACTACCGGTCGCTGTAAAAGAAGATGAAGTAGAAGCAGTCTTAAAAGACGGTGTTCTAACTATAAGCTTTATGAAAGTACAGCAGAAGAAAGCTCAGAAAATCGAGATATTGTAAAACTCGAAAGTCTTATATAAAACACCTTCGCTAGAGGGTGTTTTATATATACGCACAATTTATTTCGTTATACATCAGCTACCTATATAAAATCTCG
Source organism: Candidatus Saccharimonadota bacterium (assembly GCA_010014665.1). Taxonomy (GTDB): domain Bacteria; phylum Patescibacteriota; class Saccharimonadia; order Saccharimonadales; family Saccharimonadaceae; genus JAPUDS01. The sequence goes on from RZYF01000017.1 coordinate 2,251, forward strand.
CCCATTTTAGCAACAGGCGAGATATTAATTCACTAACTAGATATCTTATTGAGCCGCAAGACCGGTTACGACGAAGTTGACAACTGCGAACGCCAGGATAGCTACGACTATACCTACGATAGCATAAAGTATCGTGTTCTTAGCTTCAGCCACCTTATCCTGGGCACCACCAGAAACGACATACTTAACACCACCATAAATCAACATAATCACGGCAACAGCACCAATAACGAACAGCATGATGTTGACGACTTTTTTGAAAATACCCTCACTACCATCTTCACCAAACAGGCTTTCTGGCATTTCTTCGGTTTTAGTAGCTGCGGTTCCCGCTTTAATACCATAATCGGTTGCTCCGACACTTGTAACAAAAGCTGGAGTTACAAAGCTCAGCCCGAACACAAACGCCGGGACTAGCCACAACGATCGTGAGATATTTTGTATTATTTTTTTCATCTAACTTGCTCCTTTTTATATACTACTTACTTATTTCGCTTATGCTACGTATCTTTTATATCACATTTTCTCTTGTCATAACAGTATTTGTTGCATTTTGTATAGTTTATTCAACACCTGGTGGTATATACGGTTGCCGAATGACTGTACCACCGCCACTATTTTCTTGAACTGGTATGTCTGCACCGCCGCTAGTATTTTCTTCAACCGGTGCGCCTGAACCAGTCTGCTCAGTGCTGGTAATATCTGAACCAGTATTACCACCACCAGCGCTAGGAAAAATGCCTACCACAAAAGCTACTATAGCGTAGGCTAGGATAGCTACCACTAGACCAACTATCGAGTAGATCAGGGTGTTTTTGGCTTTTTCGATCTTGGCAGTGTCTCCAGCTGACAGCAAGTATTGGGTACCACCGTAAATAATCATAACTACGGCTAGTACACCGACTATGAACAAAATTACTTGGATAATTTTGGTTATAGCATCCGTCAGCTCCACGCCATTACTGGCGCCACCAATCTTGTCCAGAGCAGCTTCTGCCTCCGCTGCTGCACTACCACCACCAGAGGATCCCGTAGTAGTGGGGGTGGTAGTTGATCCCCCGGTGCTTGGTACAGCGTTTCGAAAATCACCCGACGGCGGAACGATAGGGGCTGCATAGGCTATATCTACATGAAATACCGTCGAGCTTGTCGACACCCCAACAAACAGCAGTGTCGCCAACAGGGAACCAAAGAGGATTTTTATTATTTTATATATCATTACTGGTCTTCCTTTCGTTTTTATTTGAATAGATCTGTTACGAAGTACACTATAGAAAACGCTAACAGTGTAACTACTAGCCCAATTATTGAGTAAAGGACTGTATTTTTGGCCTTGGTTATTTTCCCCGGGTCTCCCGCTGCAACCATGTACAAGATACCACCGATGATTATCATAATAACACTCACGACAGCCCCTACCCAGAACAGTATCTTTATGACCGTCGACAAAACTCCCATAATCTTCGTGTTATCATCGGTGCTACATAGAATAGAGTCTTTACAGGCGCCTGTTTGGAAAACATCTCTTGGCGCTGCCAGAGCGGGGTTTGCGGATATAGCCCCGATACCAACTCCTCCCACTACAAACACGAAGGCAGCAAATAGCTCCAGATATCTTTTTTGTAATATGTTTTTCATTTTTATACGCTCCCAATTACATATTGAATTACCGGAAATGAAACAAAAACAACGACCAGGCCGATTACCGCATATAGTATAGTATCTTTGGCGCGCTTAATCTTGCCCGGATCACCGGCGGCGGCGCTATAGAGTATGCCACCGACGATTATGACGATTACCGCGACAGCACCAGCTATACCAAAAGCTGCTCTAACCACATAAGATATGTTTCTCTCATTAAGAGAGAGTCCCCACAAACCCACTTGTTCCGGTTTGATTTCGGCAAAAAACGTCGTAATCAATTCGTTGAGACCACTCACTGCGATGCCCCCAGTACCGTTTTTTGTACAAAATCCAGCAACCCTACAGAAGCCAACACGATAACTAACCCTATGACGGCATTTAGAAGCGTGCTCTTGGCGGCCGCCGTCTTGTCGGGCTTGCCGGTGCTCAAGATGTAGCTAAATCCACCCCACATGAAAAAACCTGCCGCTATATATCCAGCAGCTATGACCAACATTTCGACAAAATTTAACACGATTTTCCACATAGCTATAAATCCCGCATCCCCCTTCGGTATCATTACAGTGCCTTCACCGTCGCAACTAAGACCCCGATACCAAGTCGGAAACCCCGCGTATTTCTGCCTACCACAACTACCCCACATATCGGCGGCAGATTTTTCAATATCTTTTTTATCAACGTCAGGTGTAGCATTTCGAAGATCACCCGACGGTGGGACGATAACCGCATTAACCGTTTCTAGTTGAAATACTGTCAAATTTGCCACTACACCAACAATCAACAAAGTTGCCCACAAGTGGCCAAAGAAGCTTCTTTGTGTAGCTTTTATGAAGTGTTTCATGTTTTCAACGACCACCTGCACCACCACCGGCATTACCGTCACCTGTACTACCACCAGTACTACCACTATCACCTGTACTACCGCCAGTAGCCGGAGGAACGGTTTCAGTATTCTGACCATCACCGCCATCAACCCCTGCTTGATCGAAATAATCTCCTGGGACCATGAAGCTTAATAGTGTGTAAGCCCCTATAAATATTATTAATCCAATTACGGAATTGACTACATATGTTATACCTTTTTTCGTCTTAGATGAGTCACCACCAGCAGATGAGTATACTATCCCACCAAATATCACTCCTATCAAACATACTATGCCAACTCCTAAGAACAAGTTCTTAATAATTGTCAGAAAAACTTCCTGGATAGGATTATCACTACTATCCGAACATTCGAAAAACGATGTACCGCTATCGACACCACATTCTTCAACTGCCAATACCGAAGGTTGCCAAACAAACATAAGTGTAGTCGCGACCGCTAGTAGAGTTAATGCATAAAACAATACTCTATAGTTATCTGTCATGGTTTTTATTTTTTTCATCTTACCCTCAAATTATTCCACGCATACCAAAAAAGCGCAAGTATTTTGAAAGATATTTTGTATTAATTGCTAGCTTTAGTCAATTTTTGGGCTGTTTTGCGCGATCTCTTCTATCATCAGTAGGGTTTCTTCAGCGACAATTTCATCAAAATGCGGTACATTTTTATCAAGCCACGGCATCAGATCAGCGCCTTCTGGACTCAGTTCGGCTAATTCCCGGAGTTTTACTTCATCTAGCTCAGCAATCACCTGGTCTATTACTCTTTTGTTCAGTTCGTTTAACAAATCTTCGTTGAATTGCTCAAGAGATTTTTCATCGAGATCTAGTCCCAAACGACTCAACAGATTCTTGGTTATTATTTGGTTCATATCTGTCATATTATACTCTCAATTCTATAGTTCTTTTTTTACGAACCCAATAGCACTTCTGGCAATTCTGGTTTTAACCTTGGGATTGTCTAAATGCTCTTTAACCTTTCTTTCAACCTCATCGTCTGTTATGTCGGGTTTTTCTGCTTTTAGATACCTTTTTTTGCCGTTTGCTTCTATGTGTTCTAACCGCTCTATCTCCATCTTGACTCGACGCTCAGCAAATAGATCGAGAGCTCCTTGGCGCTCGTCTCGTCTACCGATATACTCTGATTTTTTACCTTTACGTATATCTGTATAATTTTGCCTAACCCGTGCAACTTCAGTATGCATTGATCCAGCTACGCCTGCACGTTTCTTATAGTACTTATTGAGTGCTGGTATAACACTTTTACCAACTTTTTCTTTATAATAAACCTGTTTCTTAGCATACCAATCTTCTTTGATGGAATAAAACTTTTCAAAAGGAAAGGTTTTTAGATTAGTTAGACCATACAACGCTCCGTCGACGGCGCTCGAGACATTAGCTGCAACTTCTCCGGCTCTAAGCTTTACGTGCTCTGAACCACTCAAAACTTCTCGGGCTTTGAAGCTTACTCCTTCGATATCTTCTATCGTACGCACCCTGTCTAGATCACCATAAATAAACGCTGGAGCCTCTGAGCTACTGGTTAAATTTGGGTTTGCTGGATTTGATTGTGTTTGTGTCATAAAATAATTCTAATTGTATTAATATATTAGCAAATTTTTAGCTTTTTGTCAAGTATTGACGGTTTTACGTTTTTTTGCTATAATAATATTATTCATCCGCTGAGGCGGTGATGTACCGCCCACAAATCAGAAAGGAAAGCCTGGCCATGAGCGCTCAGACTTTTATCGAGACCAAAACCACGAAGATGTCCAATCTCAGGTTGCTCCTAATCGGAGCTGCTCTGGTCATTGCGACGTTCGTCCTGGTGATGTTCTACCTCGTGTCCAACTCAACCACTCCCACTCAGCTCGACAATCCTATTGCTATCAGTAGTAGCAGAGCGGCTGACGTGTGGAGAAGCTGCTTCGAGGACGGTAGCATGCCGTTCTCCGCCAATGTCGTGAGGACCGATCAGGGGGAAGGCACAATCGTACTCGATCCCCTCATTGAAACAACTCAGTGGATGATAGTCTCCGCAGAGTTCGACTGGACGAACGACAAGAAGTACGGTCCAGACATGAGCGAGGAGGTGAGTGTGACTAGCCGGTTCAAAGTCGAGGTCAAACCCACCAACCCTGACTCACTCGCTACACCCACTATCAAGTGGGTTCACGTAACAGTGGCGAACAAAATGGGTGCGGCGGTGGTGGAAGACTGGCAAGTCTTCGAATACCCGCCGTTCGTCCCAACAACTTCGGTCGTAGGCGAAGCCACGCTGCGTGAGAAGTACGACGGGGTTGTGGTCTGCATTGTACCATGAGGTTTCACACCTGGGGCGGTACGGTGCGCGGGATTAGTAATAATCCCGCGCACCGTGTTCCAAGTTATCTTTAGAATACACCTACTGCCTGTGGGTGTTTTTTTGTTGCAAACTAATCTAACTCTATACCATAAACATGATGTGCTATAATTTGACCAGAAAAGAATATTTAGTAAAAAAGGCTACTAGGCAAAATGTATAATGATGGGCCAACACCGATTCTGAGCAAAAAAAAGATTATTATAGGTGCTATATCATTCGTGCTACTTATGATAATAGTTGGATTTATTATCCAGACACAACAAACGCCAAAAGAGTCAAGCAATAAAGCTACACCTATCAGCTACTCTCAAACCCCGAGAGACGAACGAGTCGCCAACATTGTCAACCAGATAAAAGAATCGGTAATTTTACCACATAAACTAAATGACATTACTACTCTAGAGGATATTACGGCAAACGGAGATACCGTAAAATACTCACTGACCGTAACAGAGCAAGATATTACTAAATTTCGTGATATATCAAGCAAAGCTTATGTTCTTAAAAATATTTGTTCCAACAACGACACTAAAGCGACACTGGGATACGGAATCAAGTTCGAGTTTATGTACAATAACCCTGTTATTCAAGAGCAGAGGGTTGTTCTGATAGAAGGAAAGGATTGTGAGTAACTCGGCATAATTCAAAAATATGAAAAATCTAAATATATACGCCATCATAGCTAACCTAGTAGAAAGTCAAATGGTATGAATTTTAAAAAAATTATTATTATTTTCATTTTATCGTTGTCGATTTGTGTTACACCTTTTTATACCAACAGTGTCTGGGCAGCAGATCCACCATCTGATGACACATTAGGACAGACTTTTCTGAATGTAGTTAACGATCTTACTACCGTAGGAGGGATAGCGGCCAATCCTCTTTCAGCAGTCCCTATAGTTGCTACGAATCTTGCGATGGGTGAGGAGGCTGTTCCACTTAGTGGTAGCAGCGCAACCGGCGCAGCAGGAGATGCAGTAAAAGATGCGGTAGCTGATTATGTATGTAATGCTAATTTTGCGTTCAGCTGGATGGCATGTCCAATGCAAGAAAACCTGATTAATATTAATCGAGCAGGATATGATATTATCAGCGGTCTATTGGAATTTAGACCAGATTTGATAGAAGCTGGCCAAGGAAACGCTGTATACGATTACTGGATCGTTTTTCGAAACATAGCTAATCTCGTATTCCTAGTGGGCCTTGTGGCTGTGATATTCTCCCAAGCTACCAGTTTGGGATTAAGCGCATACGGAGTAAAAAAACTACTCCCACGTTTATTAGCATTGGCTATTCTCATAAACCTGTCTTTCTTTATGTGCCAAGTACTTATAGATTTATCTAATATTGTTGGCAGTGGAATCGTGGACTTATCAGAAGACTTGATCGATAGTACTACTGCGGTTGACCCCGGTGATACTTGGGATAAGGTCTCTGAGATGATCACCAAGGGCGGAGAAGGCGGGGGGGAGGCTGCTACCGCAGTAACCGCTGGGGCTGCTCTTCTGATTACTGCGCCTATGATTGTAGCTATGGCTCTGCCTATTATGATAGTTGCATTTCTTGCAATTGTATTAGGTCTGGTTGTGTTAGTGGCTAGGCAAATAATCATAGTCGGTATGGTTGTACTTTCGCCTGTAGCCATAGCGGCGGCGGCTCTACCTGGTACCAAAAGACTATACGAGTTCTGGAAAAAAACTTTTGCGAGCATGCTTTTCATGTTCCCTATAATATCCTTGTTGTTTGCCGGCTCTCAACTAGCGGCTTCATTGATATATGACATGGATCCGCCTTTCTTTTTGCCGGAGCTCTTCGCCGATGGAGTTGTCGAATATATAACTACACTTGTAATAGTCATTATACTTGTGGCGCCTTTCTTTGCGATACCGTTTGTTATCAAAACTAGCGGTGGAATGCTTGGCAAACTAACAGGGGCTATCGACAAAATGACCGTAGGAAAAGCGCGCGATTACGGCAAAAAACGTTTAGGGGAATACCGAGAAGACCGCCGGAATCAATACGCTTCTAACCTGGATAGAAAACAACCCTTCAACCCGCGTGCATATATGGCTCGACGGACAATCGCTCGCAAGGAAAGATACAGAAATAACGATGAAGCGTCTAAGGTAGCGTCTGCAAAAATAGCTGCCAGAAGTGTAGAAAATGATCCAAAAGCAGGCGAAGCAGCCAGGGCTAGGGCACGAGCCATGTTGAGCGAAATCGACAACAAAGAGGCTGAGATTAAACTCAAGTTTACGTACAACGGAGATGCTACTAAAGCACTTGTAGATGCTATAGATGGTGGTAGGGGTACGGACCAGGCACTTATAAATGCCGCTACAAGTAAGCTAATTGGTGAGAATAGGTTAGGCACAGTTCAAGAAAAAATGCGCGATATGAGCTCAAAGCAACTACAGAGCACCGCCAGTAGTATACTTAACGACGGCGCCCAATACTCAAGAGTTAGAGAACAAGATGTCGGTTTCTCAATGTCTCTGGGCGACGCAGCCCAGGCTAAATACAAAACCGGCGAAACGATTGTATATAATCCAGCAACAGGTAAGAATGAGACTAAGGGTGTATTCGATGATGCCGGTGGTGCAGGGCTCAGTGGTAAAGCATTCATAGATCATTTCACAAGTACTACGCCTGGGGTTACGAACTATTACGATAGTGAGGCGGTGAAGGCTAAATCATCCTTAGTAGCAAGCCAAGGAACCGCTGCGCTTCAACGCAGTGTCGATAACGGTTCTCTAACCCCTGCCATAGGTAATAAAATTACTGAAGAGCTTTACAGTACTCGTGGTGACTATAGGCCAGAACAGAAGAATATTATCAAAACAGAAGCCGCTAAGATTGGTCCAAGGTTCAGGAGGCATGATTTCTAAACAAGTAGCTCGTCGTAAACGAATAATTTTACTAATACCGCTCATGTTATAATCGATGTTATATGGCTACTTATAAAGTTCCACAGGATGTTGAGGCTGAAGACAAACTGATTGGACCGTTTAGTTTTCGACAGTTTATCTATCTTATAGTGGTGGCTATCTGCGCCGGGCTAGCCTGGGGTTTGTATACCGTTTTTCCGGGCTTAGTGATAATCCCTATACCGATAGCTTTGTTTTTTTTGGTGCTTGCTCTACCACTCAAAAAAGACCAGCCTTTTGAGGTTTATTTGGCAGCTCTAGTTCACTATGCACTGAAGCCCAAAATGCGCATGTGGGAGCCAGAAGGCATGGTAAAACTAGTCGAAATCAACTCCGAAAAACCTAGCGACACGATTCAACTCAAAGAATATTCTGGCGAAGAGGCGTCTCAAAAAATGGCTTACCTAGCAGACATAGTCGACAGTGGTGGCTGGTCCGCCAGACGAGCTGGAGCTGGACAAACCGTGGTCAGTTCATCGCCATTAAACGATGGTGTGTTGGCCGAAATCGATACTACCGATGACGTAATGGATGACAACGGAACCCTGGGACAATCTATAGATAGCCTGCTAGACAACGTGGCCAAAGAGCGCCGATCTCAGATGGAAGCTATGGTTAGACAAGGTTCAGCAAACAACCAGATAGTCGATACCGCTCAGGGAACCCCTCGGCAAACTTTTGATCTAGGTTTGCCTGCACCGGTTTTACCTAAGCAAGTTGATGCTTCGATCAAACATCCTATAGAGGTAGATGAGGCCCACCAACAACACCTGAAAATGGTTGCTGAAGAAGAGCTTACGGCTAGACAGCAAGAGATAAGTGCTGATATACTAAGGTTGGCAAATAACAACGACTTGTCGGTCAGCGCGATTTCGAGAGAAGCAAATCGACTACACAATCTCGATATCGGTGAGGTAGTGGTTGAACTGCGCTAACCGCATGCCGGTCGGTGGGGAAACTGGCGATAAATAGAATGCAACCAAAACAACAATCAGGACAGCAAGCGCAAACTGGACAAGCTAACCAAGTTGTTCAGTCTGCCGATCAGGGTGTAAACCAGGGGATGCCGACAGTCAAAAACCCTAATAGCACCCAAAACACTTTGTTGATTTCGGAAATTCGCGAAAACATGACTATCATGAACGATGGTAGTTTTAGGGCGGTAATTGGTTGTGAATCGATCAATTTTGACCTGATGAGCAACGAAGAGCGAGAAGCTGCCGAATACAGCTACCAAAACTTTTTAAATTCACTGTATTTTCCGGTACAGATTTTGATTCGTTCGACAAAAGTCGATATCGGCCCCTACCTCGACAAACTAAACAAACTACGTCGTTCTCAGGACAATATGCTCCTAGGTGTGCTCATGGACGACTACATGTCTTTTATATCTGTAATCGCCGAAGAAACCAACATCATGCAAAAGAATTTTTATGTTGTTGTGCCATATTTTCCGACCGGTGATCTAAACAATATCAAAAACGCCTCCAAAGGCATATTCAACAACCTGTTTTCATCTAACAAACAGCAGCGAGTCATGATTAACCAAGAAACCTACATCAAGGGCAAAGAAGAACTCACGAACCGTATAAATTCTGTCATGTCTGGGCTAATGCAGATGGGTATACATACCTCACAATTAAATACCAAACAGCTTGGTGAACTTTACTATAACTCCTATAACCCAGATACAGCTGTCCGCCAACCACTTCTGGAGACTCGTGACATGACCGCTTCGTTTATCCAAAAAGGTCAAGGTCAAGCACCGCGCCCTAACGCTGGTGGGATAGGGTTGATTTAGTATGGGAAAAAAACCGACCAAACAAGAAGCGATGTTCGAAGAACAGAAACGTCGGGAACAGCAAGAAGTCGAAGCTGAGTTTCTAAAAGGTATGTCGACCCTGCGTGATATTATCGCGCCGAGTTCAATCGATATTCAGAGTAGTTATTTTAGGCTAGGCACTCAATACGGTCGCACGATGTATGTCTATGGTTATCCGCGCGAGATTTTCACCGGTTGGTTAAGTGCCATCATAAATGTCGACGAAGTTGTCGATGTCAGTATGTTTATATACCCAGTCGAGAGTCA
>RZYF01000079.1 GCA_010014665.1 Candidatus Saccharimonadota bacterium
AAAACAGATAGTGGAGCTAGGACAGAACTCGACACTTCAAGCGGCGCACGAAAAAGCTGTGGCACCAGAGAAGGTCGCCAAGTAGCTATCAAGCTCATAACTATAGACGTTGATATCATGACAACAAAATACCAAAACAAATGAGCCTCTGCTACACCAACACCAGACGCAAACAAAGATAGCGAAAACGCGATACTCAGGTATGCTACTATCTGACTCTGTAGTTTCAGAGCACTATAAAGATAGGCTATGACACCGACTGCAGACGTAATTAGCCATGACATCGACGGCTCAATGTTAGTATATGCCGACAGGGCTACACCTAGAGTTGGCACTAGTGCTAAGCCAGTACCTATGAAAGCAACTGCCGCTGAACGCAATGTTTCAGCCCGGGAGTGCAACACGTGACCACCAACGTAAAATAGCGCTATAACCACACAAATCCCGATAAGTTTTGTTGTATTTGTTACATCGCTAGCTACGAAAGCTATGCCTGCCGCCACGAATAACAAACTACCGAGAGACAATAGTACGTTAAGTGTACGTTTCGACTTCTGCTCTGGAGTTAATTCTAAAGTAGGTTGTGGTTGAGTTATGAAATATTCAGTTCCAGACGAAACCTCTTCGCTATCAGAAGCGAGTAGATTGTTTGTGTCTTGGTAATCTATATCCTGAGACGACGCATCAATAAATCCTGTAAACTGAGGTATGTTGACAGGCAAAGCCTGTGCTTCTAGATCTGTCTGTGCCGAGATATCACCTGAATTAGCCGCTACAGACTTCACGCCGTCACGATAGCCGAGCTGGTACTCGTTCAGGCCACCGTTTCGTGCCTGTCGATTGGCATCAATCACCCATTGCACGATTGCAACAATCGCAATTACTGGGCTAGCGACCAAAAAGATTCCTAGCACAATCCAAATCACTATCATGTGATTACTATATCATGCTTATGGTCTAGAAAAAGCTCTTTTTTGTGCCCTTCCAAAATTCCTCTAGTAACTCTTTTTGCTTTTTGGAAAGTTTGGTTGGGGTATCGACAACTATCGAAACTATGTGAGAACCACGAGTTTCTCGCTTGAGATGCGGCACACCATGACTAGACAGTTTAAAATCTGTACCGCTCTGCGTGCCAGCTGGGATTTTCATACGAACCATGCCATCAACTGTTTCCACATCAATTTCAGTGCCTAGTGAAGCCTCGACTATACCAATATGCTCCTCGCTGAGTATGAGGTCGCCTTCGCGGGTAAATTTTTTGTGTGGCTTTACGCGCAAATGTATATACAAATCACCCCTTGAGCCGTTGGCGGTCGCTTCACCCTGTTCACGTAATCGTATAGTCGCGCCGTCATCAACGCCAGCTGGAATCTTGACACTCATCTCACGCTTACCACGTGCCACACCTATACCACCGCAAACCGAGCAAGTTTTTTCAGGAATCTTACCCTTACCTCGACATTTTTGACAAGTAGTCGCCTGTTGGATTGGCCCAAATATTGTATTCATGACCCGTACTTGCTGCCCTGAGCCTTTGCAGTTGTCACAAGTAACCAAACTGTATCCCGGCTCCGCACCATTGCCTTTACAGTGACTACAGATATCGTCCAAAGTTAAGCTAATTTTCTCATCGGTACCAAAAATAGCTTCTTCAAAAGTCAATGTCATACTCACTTCAACATCGCGGCCACGCTGTGGGCCTCGTTCTCCCTGGCTTGAACCACCAAAGAATGATCCAAAAATATCGCCTAAACCGCCATCACCAAAATCGAATCGTATGTTTTGTCCCTGAGTGTTACCAAACCCACCAAATCCTTCAAAAGGATTACTGTTGGCATAGCCTCCACCCGAAGCACCACCAACACCAGCATGACCAAACTGATCATAGCGTTGACGCTTTTGTTTGTCTTTTAAAACCTCATAGGCCTCGTTAATTTCTTTGAATTTAGTTTCATCGCCTCCATCTTTATCGGGATGGTGCTTTGTCGCCAGTTTTCGAAAAGCCTTCTTAATCTCGTCGTCACTAGCTTCTTTGCCAATGCCTAGCACTTCATAATAATCACGTTTCGTCATTGTTTTTAGTATACGCTTTTAGCACTCGCATGACAAGAGTGCCAGATAACGATTTGATGTATAATAGTGAAATGACAAAATATGAAGGAACTAAGCTAGCTGGGTTTGAACCCATCGAAAATGTTACGGAACTACAAATTATCGACAAAGAAGTTGGCACGGGAGCCGAAGTACTACCGAACGCTACAGTTACCGCTCACTACACCGGTGCGCTATGCAAAAACGGCATAATTTTTCAGAGCTCACATGACTTTGGTGACGCTATAAGCTTTCCGTTGAACGGCGTAATCGAGGGCTGGAGTGTTGGCGTACCTGGAATGAAAGTTGGCGGTTGGCGACGGCTTGTCATCCCGGCTGCAATGGCCTACGGCGACAATTCACCTGCCCCAAATATCCCAGCTAATAGCGATTTAGTGTTTGATATTGAACTCGTTGCTATTCGTTAAAACGTACTTTCTACGCATCTCAATCTATATACCCAGGGTTG
>RZYF01000080.1 GCA_010014665.1 Candidatus Saccharimonadota bacterium
TGTTTGTTATAAGATAGAAATACCTTAAGTTATCAAGTTAAATCCCTATCGTGATCAAGGGAATTTCCCTAAAAAAATCAGGGACAGTTGAACGGCTGTCCCCTAAAGAATATCCTTTGTTGTAGAGCTATCAACGACAAAGGAGGAATAGGAGAAATGCTCAACATGTCCCAAGTAAATGATATCAAAGATTTGGCACGAGAGGGTAAAAGAATTGGAGAGATTTCAAAGAAGCTTAAGGTCGATCCCAAGACAATACGCAAGTACCTCAACAAGACGGATTTCTCACCAACAGCTACAGCACCTAAAAAGAAGGGGTCAGTCCTGGATCCCTACAAAGAAACAATCGATAGCTGGCTTGAGTCAGATCTGAACAGATGGCACAAGCAGCGGCACACAGCCCAGAGAGTGCATAACAGGCTGCAGGAACAGTATCCAGATTACACCTGCTCGTATCCGACAGTGGCTCGCTATGTGCGCACCAAAAATATCGAACTGCAAAAAACAAAGCATTTCCAGGAGCTGGTCTGGCATCCTGGTGAGGCGCAGGTGGATTTTGGAGAAGCAGACTTCGTAGAGAAGTCAGACATTGTCAGAAATAAGTATCTGACTGTATCGTTCCCGCACTCTAACGACAGCTTCACGCAAGTCTTCGGTGGTGAGACAGCAGAATGCGTCTGTCAGGGTCTAAAAGACATTTTCAACTACATAGGCGGCGTTCCCGGTCTTTTGATATTCGATAATGCTACAGGCGTTGGACGCAGGGTTGGTGAACAGATACGAGAAGCTAAATTGTTTGCATCATTTAGAGCCCATTATGACTTCAGCATCAAATTTTGCAATCCGAATTCCGGTCACGAAAAAGGTCATGTGGAAAACAAAATCAACTACACACGCCACAATTTATTCGTGCCGCCCTTAGCCTACGATGATATCGAGCAATTTAATAGAGAACTGCTTGATAAACATAAACAAAAGGCCAAGGAGCGTCATTACAAGAAGCAAGTTAGTATACACGAGCTGTTTGAAGAAGACAGAAAAGCCTTGCGAGCACTGCCGACTGCTAATTTTGATGTTTGCAGATATGAGACGGTGCGAGCAGATGGATATGGCAAGATTTGCATCGACGATCGGCATCACTACTCTACCTGCCCAGAGTACGGCAAAAGCCAGGTGCTGGTTGGTATTAGAGCCCATGTTATTGATGTTCTCACCCCCAGTTACGAACTACTGGTAAGGCATACGCGTAGATATGGCATGAAGCGAACAGATAACCTTGATTTTACCACTTCTCTATCTGTCCTGATGCGCAATGTAGGGGCATGGCCAAACAGTGGTGTGCGAGAAACAATGCCGCCTTTTCTCAGGGATGTCTTAGATGAACAACCACGAGATGAACTGCGTCAAAGCATCCGCACATTACAGCAGCTGAGCAGTAGCTATAGTTATGAAATCGCCATAGAAGCTATGCAAGAAGGCTTACGGCTTAATCGCAATCACTTTTGTGATGCAGCTGCACTGGCAGCCAGGATACATGGTTTCGGTCTTATGACACCACCGGAACGAGGACCTGATCTGAAGATATATGATAGCTTGTTGCAGGAGATAGAAGCATGATTGTTACATCGAAAATGAGAGAAGATAGCAGATATGAAATAGCTAAGGCCTGTAAAGCTCTATACCTATCCCGAAATGTGCTGAATCTTTGCGAGGATATAGCAACACCTAAGCAGGAAGAATTCTTGTTGCAGGTGCTGCAGGAAGAGGTGGCTTTACGGGAGAAAAACAGAATAACAAGACTGCTCAGCCGTGCACAGTTCCCAACACTTAAGAGTTTTACCGACTATGAATTCGACTGTGTCAAATTCCCACCAACACTCAGCAAGGAAGATCTGCTGTCCGTGAATTTTATACAGGAAAAGAAGAATTTGGTAATGTATGGTCCGGTCGGGATCGGTAAAACACATATGGCAATAGCAGTCGGTATGCAGGCTGTACAGCTGGGCTTACGAGTTAAATTCTATTCAGTTACGTCTTTAGTCCTAAAATTGGGTGAAGCCAAGAAAAATGGCACTTTGGAAAAACTGGTCAGGGAACTGCAAAACCTTGAGCTTCTAATTTTAGATGAATGGGGCTATGTGCCGATAGACAAGGAGAGTTCTCAATTGCTCTTCAGAGTTGTGGCAGACAGTTACGAGAGCAAGAGTTTGATACTGACAACTAATCTCGAGTTCTCAAAATGGGGTAGTATATTCACTGATGAGCAGATGGCAGCAGCCATGATAGACAGGCTTGTGCACCACGGACATTTGATCTTGTTCGAAGGTAAAAGCTACCGCATGACTCACGCATTAATGCGCAAAGGCGGCCGCAACAGCGGTGCTTTTGAAGCCAGCGGTTAGCTTGCAAAGGTAATCACAAGCTAAGTTGATAATTCCGCGGAAACCACATGATTACATTAGGGAATTTACTTGATCACAAGGGGGAAAACCTCTTGACAAAACACA
>RZYF01000081.1 GCA_010014665.1 Candidatus Saccharimonadota bacterium
TCGTTTAATTCCAGATTCGGCTACTGTGTATAACCAGCGTAGAAGCAGTTCTTCTAAGCGTGGTTCACAGATACACGGTTTGCCGCCATTTTGTTCATAAAACGACATGCCTTCTCCGCCGAAAACACCTCCCACTCTCCAAGGATCCGCCGTCACAAGCAGACCTTGGTCTTCGGCGACCTCCCTAAGATCGGCGAGAAGTTTACGTCGGGCGATTGTCTGCATGTCAAGTTCGGTCACACACAGGATAACTTCGTCAAAACCCCTGCGCCTAATGTCGATCATATGCCCTACTCCACTGTTATCAAAAAATTTTCTGGGATGATTGATTGCAGTGGAGTTAAACTGAGGTTCAAAATAAGAAACAGTGCGACGTGCAGTCATGTAACTCCTTTTTGTAAATTGTAATTATACTAACTAATATGTATTTTCCGCCGTTCTTTGTAGCGACATATCCACCATACAAAGTTACGAATTAATGCTTAAGTCTACCTCTCTAGAGTACTCCTCGTATGGAAAAAAGAGAATTATTACCATGCTAATTGAACTATTTTTTCGCGTTAAACGATTTAACGTATTGCACCAAGAAGCTGGTTTGGTGTTCAAGTAATCTGAGATTCTAAAGATATCCCAATAACTCCTTTGCATACATACCCACAACTAATATCACTTAAAAAATCCAAGATTTTGTCTTTATCAAGGACCATTAAAATTACTTTTTTAATTTATTTGTAATATTTTGATTTAGTTCTTCTCGCCATTTTTCCGTGTAGGTTTTTTTATCCCGCATTAGTTCATCACAAAATGCTGCAACATCTTCGCCCGTAATTTCTAATACTTTTTTGTTGTTATCTGAGCCTTCTTCGAACAATCCTAATACGCCTTTCAGTACATCGATCGCACCTAAACCTGAACTCTTCCAGATATATTGTTTAATTTCGTTGTAAACAATTCTATATTCATCTGTTAGAGTTTTGGCGCGAGCCTCCATCTCTCTCCACTCTTTTTTATCACCAATAATTTTCTCTATAAATCCTCTCATATCATATCTCCCTCAACTCATTAATCTTTGCTGAAATAAAGTTCCACTTATCCCAAAAATAACTACGCTCTTTACAACCTAATTCAGTGAGTATATAAAACTTTCGAGGCGGCCCAATATCAGATGGTTTTATTTCAGTGTATACAAATTCGTTTTTCTCAAGTCTTACCAAAATTGCGTATACAGTACCTTCTACGACATCCGAAAAACCAATCTTACGTAGACTCTGAGTAATCTCGTAACCGTAGGTCTCTCCACGACCTATGATTTCTAGTATGCAACCTTCGAGCAGGCCTTTTAACATCTCGGTGGTGTTTTCCAATCAATCCTCCTTCCGTAGCCATAGCTATATAGTATTACCGACTACCACTATATAGTAATACTAGTTAGCAGAGTGTGTCAATAACCAAAGTATACCTAATATAAGGCGTGTCGTATTACACTGTGATTTAACAGAATTATAGTTTTTAGTTCATAGCTGATAGTACACCCCGTAAAGAATAGACTATTTGGAAGTTTTTTTGACATTTATAAATTTTCTAACTCTTAACTTGTTTACGACAAATAAAAGTTAAGGTGCGATTTTCCGAACGCTTCGGCATGTTTATTAATCGGTTAGTACTTCACCTCTACCCCACCTAATGCAATGGTGCCGGTAATCAAAAGTATCGGTGCGTTTTTGGCGGCTTTAGGGTCTGCTTTTATTTCGACACCACCAAGCAATGCCAAAACTTCAGACCTCACTATAACGCCCGCAGGAACCTTGACGTCAACTCCTCCCAT
Source organism: Candidatus Saccharimonadota bacterium (assembly GCA_010014665.1). Taxonomy (GTDB): domain Bacteria; phylum Patescibacteriota; class Saccharimonadia; order Saccharimonadales; family Saccharimonadaceae; genus JAPUDS01. The sequence continues at coordinate 1,826 of RZYF01000081.1, forward strand.
CAGGGCAAAAACCTCAAGAGTCGCCCTGTCCTTAATCACGGCATCACGCAAATCTAGCCCAACTCCGCCCATGATAGCAGTCGCTTTTCCGCCCATATAGTTTCTGGACACAACTCGCTGTTCGGAACCACTCATGAAAACAAGCTGGTCACTTCTGTCGATATCACGAACCGAATTCGGCATATCTTTAGATGACGACCGTTTGATAATCGATACACCAATCAAAACTATAACAATCGGCCAAAAAATACTCCAAACATCGAACGATACAATACTATTAACGTTCAAAAACGACACTAAACCCGCAACGGACAAAATAAGTGCCCACAGCCAACTCTTTGTGTCGGACAAAAATACTAACAGACCGGCCACCACTAGTATTAGCGGCCAAGAACTTGCGGCAAACGCGCCAAAGTCAAAAGCCCCGACAGAACCAAACAAAGCCAGCACACCCACAACAATAAAAAGCGATCCCATAATGATACGGGGTGTCGATTCATTCTGAGTACTACTATTTTCTGCCATATAACCTCCTATTATGAGATCATAATAGCAACTCTCACGCAATGCGTCCGTAGTAACTCACCACCTTTGCAACATCCCTTGAACCAAAAAAGGTAGGCGTCCTAAACTGTAAAGATCACTACATCTAACAGAAAGGAGCCTACCAT
>RZYF01000082.1 GCA_010014665.1 Candidatus Saccharimonadota bacterium
TTTAGGTATTTCATTTGCACCAGCGTAAACACGGCGACCGGGTTTACTGACGCGCTCAATCTCGGTAAAGACTGCTTCACCGCCTTCTTGAAATATCGTAATGATCATTTCGTCTTGTGGTTCTGCTTTTTCTACCTTGACGGCTTCGAGATAACCAGCCTTTTTAAGCTGTTCGGCGACCGTCTGCTTCAGCTTGCTGTGCGGGAGACGGATTTCGTTTTTGCCGGCCATGGTTGCGTTACGTACGCGAGTCAACATGTCGGCGATTGGGTCAGATGATTGTAATGCCATGCTTCATTTCTCCTTTACCAGCTTGCCTTTGTTACACCTGGGATTTCGCCTCTGGAAGCGTGTTCACGAAAAGATATACGATCCATGCCGAAACGGCGCATATAGGCACGAGGTCGACCAGTCTCGATACTGCGATTTTTCCAACGGGTTGGGCTGCTGTTTAGCGGTAGCTTCTGGAGACCTTCGAGGTCGCCAGCAGCTTTAAGTTCAGCTCGCTTGGCAGCGTATTTCTGAATCATACGTTGACGCTTTGCGTCCTTGACAACCATAGATTTTTTTGCCATTACTTCTTGTCTCCTTCCTTCTCAAACGGTATACCGAATTTCTCTAACAAAGCCCGTGAATGTTTGCGACTTTCGTTTGTTATGACGAATGTCACCTGCAAACCATGTGACACCTGTGTATCTTCAAAATTTAGTTCAGGGAATACTGATTGTTCAATAATACCCAAACTGTAGTTGCCAGTACGATCAAAACCTTTAGCACCAGCACCATGAAAGTCACGGACACGTGGCAAGGCGATGTTTGTCAGGCGATCGAGAAACTCATACATACGAGCGCCACGAAGTGTAACACTGACACCTACTCGGTTCATACCTTTGCGAATTTTGAAAGTAGCAATAGATTTCTTTGCCATGCGATCGATTGGTTGCTGTCCTGTAATCTTGCGTAATGTATTGACGACTATTTCATGATAGCGTTTGTCATCTTTGTGCTTACCGATTCCGACGCTTACGACAATTTTTTCTAGTTTAGGAACCTGATGAACATTATCTAACCCTAGTTCGGTCTTCAGCTCAGCAACAATCTTCTCGCGGTAAAGAGCTTTCAGACGTGGTTCATAGACTTTTTGAGTTTTTGACATCTTATATCTCCTTTCCGTTCGAACGGTTTATGCGAACTTTTTTACTGTCTTTACTTTTCTTATAACCTATCTTGGCGGTTTTGCTTTTAGTTTCGTCGACAACTAACGCGACGTTACTAACCGGCAGACTTTTCTGAACATCCTTGGAGCCACCACGTGGATTTGCTTGACTAGGCTTAATATGTCGTTTAACTGTACCGATACCCTCTAGAAAAACCTTTGAATTCACCGGGTCGATCCGTTCAACTTTGGTAGTTTTACCTTTGTAACTGCCAGCAATTACTTTGACTAAATCACCTTTTTTTATACGCATAGTCATACTAGAGTACCTCCGGCGCTAAGCTGATGATTTTGGCATAACCCATGTCGCGAAGTTCACGAGGCACAGGACCAAATACACGAGTTGCTTGTGGGCTCTTGTCGTCACCAATAACAACGGCTGCATTTTCGTCGAAACAGATTGTCGAACCGTCTTTGCGCCTGATTTTGTCAGTAGTTCGAACTACGACGGCTTTTATGACAGATTTTTTCTTGACAGTGCCACTTGGATTAGCATCTTTTACGGTAGCAACGATAACATCGCCAACCCGAGCATAACGTCGGCGTGTGCCACCAAGTACCCGTATACACAGGATTGACTTGGCGCCACTATTGTCGGCTATTTTGAGGCGTGATTCTTGCTGAATCATACTTTATCCTCCTTTAGCTCGTCGTTTTTATGTTCTAGCTCAGCAACAATTTCGTTTTCTTCCAGTTCGATCTTAGCATGTCCGGTTTCGACTATATGATCAAGCTTCCAGGTTTTGCGTTTCGAGATTGGTCGACATTCGACTATCTCAACTCGATCACCTTTCTGGGCTTGATTCGTCTCGTCATGAGCTGTAAACTTACGGCTTTCCGTATACTGCTTTCGATACAACGGATGCGTACGACGACTAGTTACGGTCACAACGATCGTTTTATCCTGAACGTCAGACGTCACAACGCCAATTACTTTTTTTGCCATGTTATGCGTCCTCCTTTCCGGTCGCTTCACGCGCTTTTTCAACCATTATGGTTTTCAAGCGAGCTATTTCTTTTTTATAACTATTAATCACCCGAGGATTTACTAATTCGCCAGCAACAAGACTACGACGGGCATCTGAAAGATTATTTCGAACAGCCAATAATTGATCAGTCAGCTCCTGTAGGTTGTTAGATCGTAGATCTTTGGTTGTTTTCATTAATTTATTATTCGTTTTAATTTCTGCTGGTTTGCTAGATTTTTTTACAGCCATAGACTAACTCTCCTCTCGTTTGATAAAACGTGTTTTGACTGGAAGTTTATTACC
>RZYF01000083.1 GCA_010014665.1 Candidatus Saccharimonadota bacterium
GCCCACCTAGCACCAAAGCTGGCAGGATGATCGCTATATATTTAAAGCGAACTATTTTAAAAATTGACAGCGTAGAACGCTTCACTTTTTTGTTTTCCTCTGTTTTAGGTTCTCTTTTAATTTTTGTTCTAGCGATTGCAAGAGCAATCTTTAGTTCACAAGCATGATTGTACTACAATTGATTTAAAACGCAAGCGTTTTTTATAGAATATTCCTAGATTTCCTGCCAAAACTCATATTTGAGCGCTTTTTACGCTTTTTTATTAGCCAATACGTTCCAAACGACACTACCGCGACCAATGAGATCATGACCACGTACAACCAGTACCCTGTAGCTAGAAATACTAGTTTTTTTTGAGAACTATCTCCGTAGCTAGCTTTTAGTGAATATATACCAAACCGGCTGCCTATGTCGAGCGTGAAATCATTACTGCGCTCTCTACCTGCGAAGACGAGAGTGCTGTCGAGTACGCGTTCAAGTGCAAATGGACTGAGCGATACCCTAACATCTGGGTAGAATCCTATGTTTTTTTCGGGGTCTGAAGTATTGCGTACACTATATAATCCTTTTATAGTCCCGCCTAATTGCCAAAAGTTAGTTTCAAGCCTGGTAATTTCGGCTTGTCTGCCTGTGGGTGTCCCGTTCGTGATGCTCAATAATGTGCCAAGGCGGACCGACTGCCCTACACCACCAACTTTGTTTGGCTCGGTAGTGAAGAAAATCGCTCCGAAAAGATCACCAGACGGCAATTTAGAACCGTCAACCATGAAATACATACGCATAGTTTCGCCCGGACCGAGTTTGAATTGATCTAGGTCTAGTAGAATACCATATTGTAAGTTCTTGTCATCAAAAAAAACCAACGAACCGTTGTTGTCCGTCTGTCGAAAGGCTTGCACAGATGTTTTGACGTTGACTTCCTCGCCCATAAGATTTTGGATATCAATATAGCCTTTTTTCTTTTCGTCTTTGGCTAGTTCGACCTTGTACTCAGGTGGTGTCACTTCTAAACCGACAGCCTGGGTTTGAGCCGGAAAAAACAAAGCTACTACTAGTAGCAACAAAACAAGTAGTTTTTTCATGGCTTGATAGTCCCGGTAAAGGTGATTGTGTTGTTGTACGTACCGCTCTGTTGCGTTATGGCAGTATCTAGACGTAAGCGCATATCTAACGTGTCTTTGACACTCTGTACGCCTGTCCGTGAATAAAGCAGTGTTGAAGTAGCTGGGAACGCGGCATATGCATTACCTGAGCTCCATTTTCCGGGTATAGCAGTGGCGTTTGTACTAACCAGCGTAAACCCGAGACCCTTAGTCGTACCTTCGGTCCAGCTAGCTGGCGAAGCGATACTACCAGAAATAGCTGGTATGGTGTAGGCGCCACTAGTCATATTCTGGTTTTGCTGTACATATAGATCGTAGCTACCGGCATCAGTTGCGATAATCGCACTAAACATAGAAGTATTTGATATCCCCGGAACTACTGTCCCAAGACTCAACCCAGATGAAATTCCCATGTTCTGAGCTCTGTATTCTTCGGCTACTTGACTAGCTGTAAGTGCTGTCGAAAAAATCTTGACATTGTCTAGATGACCAGCGAAATAGTTTGAGCTGCCGTCGGCATCGCGACCTAGTGTCCAGACGAAGTTATTGGCAGCAATAGCGCCTGTAGCACCTACACTGTCCGCTTCTGAGCCGTTGACATAGAGTTTTGCTGTCGTACCGTCATAAACACCTACAACGTGTGACCATGCGTTGTTAGGAAGCGCTGAACCACCTGTGGGATTTCGTATCGTCCCACCGGTGGTTATCGAGAAACTTGGTACGTTACTAGCTAACGCGATGTTACCCTGTGTATCGCTAGTAGTTGAAAATTTCGATATTACTTTAGAGCTTTGGGTCGACGTCGGATACACCCATGCCTCGACAGTGATGTTCGTAGGTAAATCTATATCGGCTAGGGTTATATACTGCGACGAACCGTTGAACGATGCCGCTCCAGCCAGTTTACCGGTCGTCCAGGTTGAGCTATTGACGGTATTGCCATGATTCGAGCTGGCTGAACTATCGTAAACCAAGCTTCCACTCAGTTCATTGAGTGCCCAATGCCCAACAAGCCCCGTCGGCTGGACACTCAGTTGTAAACTTTTTTCTAGTTGAGCAACATAGCCTTGTCCCAAGATATAACTACCGCTAGATCCGTTGCCTATGATACTCTCACCACCACTAGACACCATCTGATAGCTAGTCGATGAAGAAGTACCGCCAAAGCTATTCATAACACTGGCATCTATCTGGTAGTTAGTACTCGAATACTGATCGGCAAATACTGCCTGTCCGAGACAAAGAGTACCAACAACTGCATAAGCGGTCACATATAGAATAGTCCTCTTGATATCTCTAGACATAACCATATTGTACCCTATCGGCGTTTACGAATAAAGAGATAGCCGGCACCTGACAAAATCAGAA
>RZYF01000018.1 GCA_010014665.1 Candidatus Saccharimonadota bacterium
GCCAGCGTATATCCAAGAGCCATCAGTGCCTCTAAAGCTTCATCGGATGTATCAAGTTCAGTCTGGACAGGTGCGTCATATTTAGTTGCAATACCTACTTTGTCGCTCAAATCTACGATTACGCGTTCAGCCGTCTTTTTGCCCACACCCGAAGCCCTGACCACATATGCCGTATCGCCGTTGGCTATAGCGTTACGAACTTGCTCGGCAATGCCTAAGCTCAGAATCGCCAGGGCAGCTTTAGGCCCCACACCCTGGACGGTTATGAGCAGTTCAAATAATTTCTTAGCCGCGAGTGACGAGAATCCGAAAAGGTTTTCTGCATTTTCCGTCACCTGGTGATATGTGTATAATTTAACTTCTTTGTCTAAGTGTATGACTTCAAAATCCCCTACAGCCACCTGAACCTCATAACCTACGCCAACGACGTCGATTATAACTGAGCTGTTGAACTTCTCGACGACTTTTCCAAATACGTGTGCAATCATATCTCTACTATACCCGAGTCATCAGCGAATGCGTAATCGCAGCGGCCAAAGCGTCAGCCGCATCATCTGGTTGCGGAACGTATTTCAACCCGAGCTGTATACGGACCATTTCCTGCATCTGCTTCTTGTCGGCTTTGCCATAACCGGTTATAGTTTGCTTAATCTGAAGTGGTGTATATTCGGCAATAGCTAAACCGCCTTTGCGACCAGCCAACATAGCCACACCACGAGCATGCGATACGCTCATAGCCGTCGTGACGTTCTGCGCAAAAAACAATTTTTCTATCGACATAGTTATAGGTTTAGTTTCGGCGATAATCTGATTTAAACCATCAAAGATTTCTTCAAGCCGCTCGTCAAGAGGTGTATGAGCAGGGGTTTTTATAACTCCGGCTGTCACAAGTGAAAATTTGCCATTTTCAGCATCGATAACGCCAAAGCCTAATATGCCCGTACCTGGATCGATACCGATTATTCTCATGGTATTATTATACCTTTTTAAATCTCTGTACCAATTTGCGTGTACCGTTCTTCAACTCACTGCGCCACTCATAACCCGCATAACCCAGAGCACACAAACCAACTGTACCTACCGTTAACCAACCCCAAGGACTCTCAGCTTGCTTTACATTCGATTCACTTGTGCCTAATTTGTCGTAATTTGAAACAGTATTGGTGGCAGCTCCCAGAACCTTTCGACAACGATTTGTAGCTGGATTTCGTTCGTATCCTTCGTCGCATGGCAATAACTCCGCAACCGCACTGGCAATACTACGACATCGGTTAGTCAAAGGGTTACGTTCTTGGCCTTCACCACAGGGAGCGAGTGAAGTAGTAGCTACCTGTTCTATCTTACGGCAACGATTCGTAAGAGGATTACGTTCTTGACCTTCTGGACATGCTGCTAAAGCATTTACAGCCTCTTCTATAGTCCTACAGCGATTCGTGTCTGGATTTAGATACTTGCCCTCAGGACAAACAGTAACTTTATTTTCTTCTGGCTCGTAGTATGTAAACAAATTCGCAACGTTGGGCGACGGTGTCGTACTCCAGCCCCATAATAAATTATCTTGTAGCATCCACGACCAACCACGCTCTGAAGCTGTGGCAGATTCATAGCGCATTACAGTATCATCGTAGCTAACTAAGCCGTAAAGATCTTCTATCCATACACGCCCACCATCGTTAGTTAAACTATATGGTTCACCGTCATCATTTTGATATATTGTGATATAACCATTTTCGTTAGGCGTATATAAACCTAGCCAAAAAGTGTTGTCAGAAGTACGACTAGACGAACTGCTACTGGTACGTAGAACATAGTTCTTCAAATCTACACTATTGTCCACGTGTATTTTTATGTAGTCATAGCAGAGCAGGGAGTCGCTGTCTGGTAAACACTGTTGGCTATAAGGATAAATTTCATCAATCCGAATAAGTGGATTAAACGGCAGAAAATATAAGACATCATCGAATAGAACTCTTGGAGCAACGCTTACAGCCGTAAATCCTTCGTAATAGCCTGTACCGGTACTATTTTCGTTGCGCAACCAGTCGGCGTATTCGTTGTCAAAATCTGTGCGACTATCAAGCTTGGCAACAACATCTGTTTCACGCTCACTATCACTCCCTATTACTATCCTAAACCAAGGCACAGTTGATTTCTGATATGTCGGCAGTAGAAATTCCTGCATCTCATGCTGATAACCCTCTACCGCCCCATCGCTCGCCAGCAAAAAATGCTTGCCAGATGGTAAATAACCACTTTCAGACGCCTTCGGCAGATCGATAGACATACAATCATCTGGTAACGAGCAATCTGTCACACCTTCCGAATCTAAGCTTTCTATACGCAACGAATAGTCACTAAGATCCAGCGGAACATCACCACTGTTAAAAATTTGTACATATGTCAGCCAGCGTTGCTCAGGATCGATTATCTTACCACTTACATCTTTGATGGCTGGAGCGTATTCCCAGCCATATGCACTGATAATTAATTTCGTAACAGGCGTAAAATCCGTCTCAGTTGTCGATATCGCCCCAACAAATGCCGTGAATGACTGAGCACACATCACGAGCACTAACCCCACCGCAAGGACTAGGTTCTTGCGTTTCATATTGTTTTTATCATACGCTCTGCCACGATCCAGAGCTAGTGTAGTTTCAACAACTAGACCTGGAGGTCAGCATTGGTATGAACGTTTACGACGTCATCTAAATCATCTATAGAATCCATCAATCTCAATATCTTGTCAGTTTTTTCCTGATCTTCAACTAACACGTCGACGTTAGCAACATAGGTAAGTTCGGCTTCTTTCACGGTTAAACCAGCTAACTTTATCTTGTCTAATACTGCATGCATGTCACGTGCTTCGGTATATATAAAAAGCTCACCGTCTTCTTCACGAGCATCTTCTGCCCCAGCGTCTAACGCTATCATTAGTGCTTCATCACCAGTCTCCGAGACTACGATTTGACCTTTGCGCTCAAACTGAAAAGCCACACTGCCTGCATCTGCCATCGTACCACCGTGCTTCGTGACTGCAGTCCTAACTTCTGGATAGGTTCGGTTCTTGTTGTCGGTTGCGGTTTCGATCAACAAAGCAATGCCACCTGGGCCATAGGCCTCATAAGTAATCTCTTCGAGTACTGCCTGGTTCTTGTCGCTCACGCGATCGATTGCTCGTTGAATATTAGCAAGAGGCATGTTAGATGCTTTTGCTCTATCGATTGCAAGCGCTAGCGTGGGATTCATCGACGGATCAGCGCCACCTCGGGCTGCTATAGCTATCATATTACCAAGTTTAGTGAATACTGCACCGCGTTTCGCATCTTTAGTGCCTTTTTCACGCTTAATAGTCGACCATTTACTGTGTCCTGACATATATCAATTCCTCTAATTGTTGGTACTAAAACTCTTTGTATTATACCACTATACTGGCACTCTCGAGAGTTTGACGATACCTAAACCAAAGTGCACTAACCCACAAACCTATAGCTACGTAACAGGCAATCGCAATAGCAGACGATACTTCAACGTTGACACTTGCCCATGGGATATTCGCAAGATTATGCACGATCGACACGACATAAGCTAGAACTGTCGACGCCGGTACCGCTAGCCATACCCATGAAGTCAGCCAACCCACCATACCCGCTAGCGCCGTTAACGCCATCGCAAAAGGTACTACGGGTGCTACAAGCATGTTTGCTAGTAGCGATACTACTGACAAATTCCCAAAAGTCACTGCAAGTATAGGTAGAGTCATAATCTGCGCCGAAGTTGTCTCAACCAGTAGGCGCAAAAGTGGCCATTCACCGATGTCCAATCGTTTACTCTTAGATTTTAAAGTAATCATAACAAGTGGCGAAACGACTAGCACCCCGAAAAAAGCCGCAAAAGATAACATCCAGCCTAAATCACTCCACAGATATGTCGGATAAGCCAAAGCGCTACCCGCCGCCACATACAAAATCAGTTTCACCGGGTGAAAAGTCCTACCGTAATACCATGCAACTAAGCTAAGAACAGTTACTACAGCCGCTCGATTCATGCTCGGACTCATACCGGAAATTCCCACAAAAAGCACAATCATACCTAACGAACTAACTAGAGCAAGATACCTAGAATGCCTTGCTAAAATACGTCGTGCAAAACGAACTAAAACTGTCAGGTTATAACCACTCGCCACAACAATGTGTGTCAGCCCGACCGTCCTTAATTGTTCTTCAAAAGCTGGATCTAAAGCTGATTTTTGTCCGACCAAAAAGCCTAGTCCAAGTGAAGCCTCTGGCTCAGGGACCACTCGCCTCACCGCCTCTCCGAAACTATTACGAAAATCCAACAGTTTATCGTTACTTGGTAATACTTCCTCCAAATTCGCCCGATACATCGTCACGGCAAAACTACCAAACCCTTCACGTAGCATCCCAGAAATGCGCACTTCGTCGCCCCTTCGCAACAGTTTCTCACTCAATACCGTAGCAAATATTTCACCAGTATATTTATCGGTCCCTACGCGCACAGAGCTCAACTGAGTTTGCCAAACATTTGGTAGGTTATTGTTTGTCGGGTCCTGCGATATACGCGCCACGATTGTTTGTTTGGTATCACGCAGAGCCTCAAGCTCACGTAGCTCCTCAGCGAACCCACTAGCACGCACCACTCCGAAAACTACACCACAAGCAATTACTAGAACCACTGAAAACCAACGTCGAGAACGAAAAGCGCCTACTAGGATCATCATAACCGGCAACAGCCAAACCCACGATAAACTCGAGAAGGGTAACCATATACCAACCATAAGTCCTATGAGCACGCCAAACGCTAACCACGCCAAAATTACCGAACCATGAAACCTAGCATATCGCCACATATTCATAAGTGTACTCTGCCCTGACGATCAAGTCAGTATTTATACATAAATATCTACGTAGATATTTATGTATAACAATATTTTCTGGTACAATATTGCTATCATGATGATTATTGTTATCAGCGTTATCACGATTGTACTGTTTTTTCTCTCAGTACTGTCACGTCGTCGATTTGGTACGCTCGGTTTATCGTTGACGGCAGGCGCCCTACTGGCATCTACTATGGCTAAAGATACCTCAATATTTATGGCAAATCTCGAAGTTCCTACTGGTAGTATCCCTTATTTTACCGCCGCCCAGATACTACTCATCATCTTGCCACCTTCTCTATTACTCCTCAATGGTCCATCGTATTCGAATCGACTATTTTCAGTATTTGGATCAATCTGTTTTGCACTCCTCGGGACCTTACTATTGCTTGGTCCAATTAGCGTAATCGTACCCTATGACGACCAGGCACGCTCTTTTCTTTCTTTCATCTCACCGTACATCAATCCAACTCTCGCTATTTTAGTTGGTCTAGCTATTATCGACATGTGGCTTACACATAATTCCCCTGCCCTGAAGACCCACAAAAAAAATAATCGTTAGTAGTCTAACGACGACTCTATTGCAAAAACAGAGGTATTTTGCTACAATTCTGAAGTTCTACAAGTCAAAAATTTACCTCATAGATCCGTGATATTCATTTATCACTACCTATCATGTAGGTCCGTAGCTCAGCTCGGGTCAGGTGGCGATAGCCCCTGAACCAAAACAAACAATAGAGCACGTTTGCTCTAACCAGCTGAGGCACTATAGAATCGATAGAGACCTCGCACCTTTCATTTATCACTACCCATCATGTGGGTCCGTAGCTCAGCTGGTTAGAGCACCTGCCTTTTAAGCAGGGTGTCATGGGTTCAAGTCCCATCGGACCCTCCAAGTAAAACGACTTACCTTTTGGTGGGTCGTTTTACTTGGCAGATTGCCGATGGGCGCTTTAAGATATGACACTTGTTGGGTGAAATGGGTGAGAACTGCCGGGGGCAGTTCGGAAACGAAACTTCCGATGAAAGCTATGCTTTCAATCGTGAAGTTCGGGGGTCGCGAAACGTGACCAAGTCCCATCGGACCCTCCATAGAAAAAACCCATCTTTCGGTGGGTTTTTTCTATGACTTAAATGTTTAATCTACGCGCCGATTTTATCTTTTTTTGGACTGCGCTTGGCGTTAAGCTCAATGTACTCAATCAATTTAGTCGCTATATCGTGGCCAGTAATCAGTTCGGGGGTTTTCAGGCTACCCGAAGAATTTACTTCAAGCACTAAAGGTCCTCTCTCTGAACGCATCATATCAACACCACAAAATGTAGTCAATCCCATCGCCTTAGCAGCCTTGACAGCGGTTCGACGCTCTTCATCGGTTAGTTTGACTGATACACCCTCACCACCTTGGTGAGTATTACTCCTGAAATCGCCGTCTAAACTCTGACGCTTAACACTGGCGACAACACGACCACCAACCACCAGTGCACGAATATCAACACCAGCCGATTCTTTGACAAACTCTTGCACGAGGAAGTTTACTCCCTCAACATAAAAGGCCTGCATTACGGCTTTAGCAGCTTTAGGCGTTTCCGCAAGCACAACACCATTGCCATGTGTGCCACGGGCGACTTTAATAATCAACGGTGTGCCACCGGCTAGTTCTATGACGTCTTCGAAGTTAGCGGTTTCGCGTGCGAAGACTGTCTTTGGTATAGCCACACCTGCCCGCGCAAGTACCTGGTACGCTCGAAGTTTATCACGAGATCGATTAATCGCAATCGAGCTTGCAGTCGTAAAAGCCCCAGTCGCCTCAAATTGGCGAACAACAGCCGTCCCATACTTTGTATAGCTTTGTGCAATCCGTGGAATAATTGCGTCAAAGTGATCTACGAGCCCACCTTTATACTTTATGACCGGATTATCCTTTTCTATCGAAACATAACACTTACCGTAGGCAATAACTTGCACCTCATGACCACGCGCCTTCGCCGCCTCTTTAAGGCGCTTTGTCGTGTAGTTCGCGCTACCGTTCGATAGAATAGCGATTTTCATATATGCTCCTCCTTTAGACCAGCTTGCAATATCATCGAGTGTCGTAATTCTTCGTCTCTCAACGGAGAGCCGAGCGACACGTCTACGATAAACTTTCCCAACAGGGTAGCCCGGCCAATTAATACAGGATAGACTTGTTTACTCCGATCCGCAAGTGTAAACGTCGCATAAATTCTTCGCTTACGTATGACGATTGGCATCTTGATACGGTATCTTACCTGTTTATGTCCCATCGAGCTAGCGACCCTGACTCGATCATAATAAACAAAGAGTTTTTCGACCGGTTGCTCCCCGCTATCTCCATAACCGAATCTAACCTGTAGTCCCTTCGGCGTCTCTTCAATGTATGTCGCCCAAATCGAAGAAGTTTTTGCTCCCGTATCAATACGAGCATACAAAACCACATATTGTAGCTCAGGAAATATAACCTTTTCGACACGCCCGATTATGGTTTTTTCTTTCATATATTTCTTTATTATATCATTATACCAATAAATAATCAACTAGTGCCGTAATAACACCTCTTGGAACACCAAACTTTGGATCATCATGCATGTCGATCCCAGGATTAGCATTTATCTCTATAACCCATAGATTATCATTACCATCCCAGATAAAGTCTACACCACATACGCCCATTTTAAGTTTCTTGGCAATAGATATAGCGATATCTATCATTTGTTCGGGAATTAAATCTGTTTTATCCTCAGCACGCCCACCGCTACCAAGATTTGGAACTCCAACCACTTGCATAACCTCACCAGCCAGTGGTATATTCTCAATACTCTCGCCTAGAAACCCTTTAGCGGTATCTAACGAGATATATTCCAAAGCCTTCGAATAATTTGACCCGCGTTCGGGATTTTTGTTTTCTTGAATTATCAACTCACGGACTGAGTGTATACCATCCCCTTTTACGCACGCAGGTATCCGCTTGAGCGCGGCGACATATCTTCCATCGATGCATAGAACCCGATAATCATCGCCCGACACCATTTGCTGTAATAATACTTTCTTACCAAATTTCTCTGCATGTTTGACCGCTTTTAATAACTGTTCATCCGACTCTACACCAAGCGTGATACCATTGCCATGAGCTCCGTTGAGTGGTTTAACCGCAAGAGGACGATATTGCTCAAGAAATTGCGATGCATTCGCTTCGTTATATTGCTGTGACGCTGGATGAGGCCAGCCCATTTTTTGACTCAATACGCTCGTAAGCGTTTTGTTCTCTGCAATAGCATACGCAATAGCAGGCTCTTTCTCCCCCAAGGTGCTATGTAGCAAATGCCATTGTTCTCGATACTGATATTCTACAAGTGAAGGATCAGTGCTGAGAATTTTTACCGGAATACCACGTTGTTGCAACTCTTGGTACACTAGACGCATTGTAACCTTTAAATTATTCGGATTCATGAATATTATCCAGTAATTCTTGGATACCAGCTGCATATGCATCCATTTTTTTATCATTAAATGCGCCAGTCGCAACTTGTGGCGCACGATTTACTTCAAGAATATAATGCTTCCCTGTTAGCTTGTTGATAACAAGATCAACTCCAGCTACCTGCAAACGTTCAAGATCGGCTGCAGTCTCTGCGTCTTTAACCATTTGTTTAGAAAGGTCAGACAAATCAACCATATGAGCGCTTCCCCCTTTTGACGTATTATTGAGATAAGCGCCTAGGGCAGCTTGGCGCAGAAAAGCGAGCTTTACTTTGCCATTCAGTGTCAGAAGTCGGTAATCGCCATCATTAGGTATGTATTCCTGGGCTATCATAGCTTTGTCGCCAAGTGAACTTAACTTTTCTTCGAATTCTTGCCGCGACTCTATCAAAAAGTTATCGTCACCTTTCTTTGCGATGTCCGCTTTGAGCACTAAAGGGAAGGTAAACTCGGCTCTTTGTATCGCTTCATCCATATTCTTAGATCCTCTTGTATACACAGCCGTTGGTACTGGCACAACAGCTTGACGAGCAAATGAGCACGCCAGCTTTCCACGAGCTTCAGTCAATAGATATTCGTCGATAAACTTTACACCTTTTTGTTTCAAATAATGAGCCGCTGACACGCCCCACTCAAACCAATCTCCTACCGTCCTAAACACAACTAAGTCAAAATCTGAAATATCAAAACCTTGGTCGTTGTCATAAATTGCTGTTATTTTATTACCGGTGATGTATGTTAATTCACTGAGGGCCGTAACACTAACTTGAGCATCTCTCAAACGTTGCTCTGCCCCATCAGTTAGACCAAACCAATTGAAACCTTCGAGGTTTTCAGGTTTTTGACTTACAATGATTAATACTTTTTTCAGATTACTTAATCCTTTCTGCTTGGCTTTTGGTTCTCATGCTCGGATCAGATTCGAACAAATTTCGGAAATTTAGAGCTACTTGTGTTTCTAAATTACTAAGTGTTAATGTCATATTTGATTATTATAGCAATTTTTAGTTGATTTGTCAATCAAAATCATCACGTTTGGCGTATATATAAGAAGTTATTATTCATTTATCGGTTAGGTAAGATCACCGTTTTTTATAACTTCCTGATTATTAGCTCGTTTCAGTCGCCAAATAACAAACGCTGTAACTATAGCCCCAAGGGAGGCGAAGGCGAGAAATGGCGTGTCTTTGAGATAGTAAAGCACACCCAGAGTAGAGGCGATTATTCCCCACCAGACAGCCCACATTTTACCGTTTTGCGCACCGACAAGTAGCACTAGCACGTGCTCAGCTAGGAAAATCAGTGAGTACCACCCGCCCATGTCGAGTGCAGCTACACCCCCAAAGACAGTTAGAGTCGACATACCTATGATAAGACGTGTGTATTTATACTGTCCGGCTGACCTAAACAACAGATGCGCTACCATAATACCGAGTGCCCATAGGTGCGCATAAAATACGTAATTTAGCTCCGGAAAACTATGTGAGCTAGCAGTCGAAATCGCTAGTAATACGGCGTACAAAGCTACTTCTTTGAGACCCGGTTGATTTTTGCGATATCCTTCGTAATACATCGTCAAAGCACCCATACCAAGTAGTCCAGAGGCTAAAAGTTTCGTACTATCCTGGCCAGAACCGACCAGATAACCGAATACTACAGCTACCCAGGTAGACATAAGCGCCATATATCGATATTCGGCCTGTCGCTCTGTCATAAGTAAGTGTAGAATATAGTTCCAAACAGCTACTAGAGTTAGTGATATCACCACAATATACTGCGAATCTACCTGAATCATTGGTAGCCATTTCATAAATACCCCTAACAACATCAGCGACCCAAAACCAATCATCCATGGCCAGTGCATTTTCCACGCTAATACGTAGCTGACTATAAACGCGTAACCAAGTGTTGCAATTTGCCACCAGTCATTCATAAACAGTAGAGAAGTTATCAATCCAAATACCAGATAAACCAGACCAAATGTTATTAACAACACGTGGAGATGCGGAGCCGACCACCGTAGCCGAATCGCCCCTATTAGCGAGGCCGCTGAACCCAGTAGCATAACAGTAGTAGCCAACATATACAAAGTCATGTCATTGTCTGCAATCGCGATAGAAACTGTGGACATCGCAAAAATCAGTACGAAAGTATGACCTATCGCAAGCATAATATTGCGACGTAGGCGATCGTGTGCATACCATAAAATAGTGAATAGTACATAAGCAACCGTTGCCCCGAAGGCAAACGGAGCATAGTTAGATATAGTGATGTCTAAGCCCAACACATGTGAAAGTCTGAATCCAAGAAAAAGAAGCGGGATAGATATAAGAGTGGTTAAGTATGGTGATTCGGTCACCCAAGACACTCCTAGCCACAATAGAACTAGTGTCAAACTTAGGACAAGAGCCGTAACTGAAGCTGGTGCGACAAACAACATAGCAACAGTCGACGCAACTACGTATATCACAAACGCTATCTTTACGAATTGTCTAAGGTTTCGTGGTTGATTTTTCACAAAATGGATCAAGCCCCAGACGGCTAGAGCGAGTATCGTGTAAACTAAGGCTACCCAAGGTGTTCCGTCTGGTAATTCACATACCCCAAACGTAACTATCGGTGCCAGCACGAGTGAAGCGATTACTGAGACATAGCCAAACTCCGATCGTTTCAGCATATATATCGCAATCAAACCAAACACAGCTATAAACACATAGGTTACTGTTGACATAGCTGCAGCATGAAGCGAGCCTATCCATGAAATCGGTACCAAAAGCTGCAGGGCAAACATTGCCCAAACCCATGCAAATTCTGTCTGACGATCTGAACTATCCTGAAAATTCGCCAACGTAAAGGACAACAATAGTTGCAGAGTCGATATGACGATCAAACCAATTCCGAACGTGGTCCACAAGCCTCCAGACAAATCCCAGGCAATAATTCCAAGCGTAACACTGCTCAGTACGCGTGTAACCTGCAACACCGCGTGGTTGCGACTATGTAGCCAAACTAGCAGATATTGCATCGTAAGTAGTCCAAACATTATCTCGTAGTGTAAAATCACCAGTGAAGACACTAGGAACATAGCCAAAACAGATAGTGGAGCTAGGACAGAACTCGACACTTCAAGCGGCGCACGAAAAAGCTGTGGCACCAGAGAAGGTCGCCAAGTAGCTATCAAGCTCATA
>RZYF01000084.1 GCA_010014665.1 Candidatus Saccharimonadota bacterium
GTACTCGTTTCAGCGTTTCTACCCACAGACTTCATACAAGTATTATTAGCTTTCCGTAGCGTAATATCTGAAAACGGTCAGAGATTATCACCGGACAGCTCCATACAATCAAAATCCGTTAATCAACTAGACTCGTTTTAGTTGTTTTTAATACTGAAGATATGGAGAACTTGTATGAATGAATTACCTCGAATTAATTATGAAATAAATCCTCAAGTTAAGAGACATCCAGTTAGAATCGGGCGAATTTTGCAGAAACGTATACGCGCTTTCCGTCGGGCTCGGCTTGCTAGAATCAGTCGGCTAGGAGGTTAACTATGGATCCTGTGATTCAGGTCGATGAACGAGTAGATGTTGTTACTATATTTTACGGTCACGCACAGGAGAGGATGGTTTGTGTCCCTTGGAAGATGAAATATCGAGGTCAAGAGATTGTGTTTACTGTGTTTGGTATGCGTCACCCAACAGCTAGAGGTAGACGTATGATACATGTTTTTGATATGAGCGACGGATCCAATGATTATCGTCTTGAGTTTGACGCTGAGTCCCTAACTTGGCAACTCGTCAGTAGATTGGAAGGTAGCCAATATGTACGATAAATTAAACAAAGAAAAACCACTTATTATGCATATCGATCTCAATAGCGCTTTTGCAACAACAGAACAACAGGCGCATCCCACTCTGCGTGGAAAGCCCATGGGCGTGACGAATCGTATATCTAAAGAATGTGTCGTTATAGCGGCCTCATACGAAGCTAAAGCGTTGGGTATCAAGGTTGGTACAAGACGATCGGATGCGTTGGCTATATGTCCAGAGTTTGTGTTTTTGGAAAGTGATCCGCCGAAATACCATTATGTTTACGAGAAACTGATTAAGATTATGAAATCTTATTCTCCAAAAATTAAAATGAAAAGTATAGACGAGGGGATTATCGATTTTCACGGTATGGAGCCGGTTCTAAAAGGGCGGTCAATCGAGGATATTGGTTACGAGATTAAAAAACGAGTCAAAGAAGATATAGGAGATTGGATGAGAATCAATGTCGGAATCGGCCCTAATCAGTTTTTGGCCAAGCAGGCTGCAGGTTGGCATAAACCCGACGGGCTCGATACGATTAGCCATAAAAACTTGAGACAATATTACGAAGGGCATGGGCTACTTGACCTGAATGGTATAGCAGAGCGCAACGAAGCGCGACTGAATGCTTATGGGATCATGAATCCTTTGCAGTTTCTTGCCGCTACAGAATTAACGCTACAAAAACGAGTATTCCATAGCATCACTGGTGTTTACTGGTATCGCAGGCTACGGGGATATGAAATAGATGATTTCGATACAAAGCTAGGGATGGTCGGTCGGCAATGGGTAGTTCATAAGCCTTCAAGTTCAAACGATTATCTGCTCCCATGTCTTAGTTTTTTATGTGAAACAACTGGCACGAAGCTACGCTACAGGAATGTTGAGGCCAGGGGGGTATGTGTTTGGGCTAGGTTTCGAAACGGTGAGTCGTGGTATGCAAAACGCATGCATAAAACTACATTTTATACGAACCAAGAGATTTATCGACGAGCTTTGGAGTTATTTAACTCACGTCCACATGGAGATGTTACTATGATTGGAATTTATTGCTACATGTTGACGCCTTCGTCTAGAAGTCAGTTAAGTATGTTCGAGGACGTACAAAAGACCGATTGGCTCACTAAAGCTGTCGATGAAATCAATGATTTTTATGGTACTTTTACGATTTATTCAGCCATAACATTTAACGGTAAAAAGATCGTGAAGCAGAAAGTGCCTTTTGGTGGGACAGAGTATTTTGAACTGCTACTGAAAAGAGCATAACATGACTATATGTGGACACTATGTGCTTTGCGATATCCAGGGATTCGTGCAGGTATAATATCTAGGTTTAGCCTATAATAGCTATACTTTATTTAGCTTCAGGAGGGTTGGGAAATATGATTTTAGTGCTATTATCGTAGCAGGAAGGGGAACTATATGGTAGCAAATATTATCTATGCAATCGGTGGTTTTATAGAATTATTAGTAGGGCTCCGTTTTATATTGCGTCTTTTGGGGGCAGATGCTGGTAACGCAATCGTGAACTGGGTGTATTCCTGGAGCACGCCTTTTGTTGCTCCGTTCTCGGGGATGTTTGGGGTGGACGCTACGGTTGTCAGCGGTATAGGAACTGCAACAACTAGTGTTTTTGACTGGACGGCGCTAGTAGCACTCGTCGTTATTGGACTAGTCGTCGGATTTGTCGGGTCTTTGCTCGGTCGACGAAGGTAAGGCATCTTAGCTCGCATACGCTATAACCTGTGAAATATTCCATAGACGCACGTAGAGAACTCAAGACCTTTGCAACATCCCAGCGGGTGTCCGCAACTGTATCCCTAAGTGTATACGCTCGTGGTTGTAGTAGTCTAGGTACCTAC
>RZYF01000085.1 GCA_010014665.1 Candidatus Saccharimonadota bacterium
TTAGTTTCAAGACCAGTGATTATCGCAAGATCGGGTGTAGTCGCAACTATCGTAGCTCCTTCTGCTCTCTTGTCGTCAGCCTTAGCTGTGCCACCTAGCAGTAATATCGGCGCCACATTTTTAATGTCATTGCGCAAACGAATACTACTTAGATCAGTTTCCGTCAGAGTCGTTGTATTGGCGATACCGTAGGGACTATATGAATGCATAACATTTTCGGGTTTCAGGAGTATAACGTTGTTATCTAGTTTTCGCACCTGCTGCTTAACAGCATCTTGAGCACCCATGCCTAGAGAAAGAACCAAGGTGATTGAAGCGACACCTATGACAATGCCGAGAGTTGTTAAACTAGTTCGAACCCGATTTGACCTAAGCGATTGTACGGCGATCCGAAATGCCTGCATAATTATTCCTGTCCCTCTCTAGAGAGTTTTAATGCTTTTTGCAGATGTGCATTTAACGCTCGTTTACGAGGTTTTCTGGATTTTTTTGAACGGGCACTGTCCGATGCGATTTTACCATCTCGCATCTGTAATATTCGGCTTGCATAACTAGTCAACTCTGGATTATGAGTTACCATAACGATCGTGTTGCCTTTTTTGTGAATATCCCTCAATTCATTCATGATTAGTTCCGAACTTTTGCTATCCAGATTTCCCGTAGGCTCGTCAGCCAATATGATAGAAGGGTTGTTCACCAGTGCTCGCGCAATCGCTACGCGTTGTGCTTGACCTCCAGCTAACTGGTATGGCATATAGTATTCACGTTCCTGTAGCTCAAAGGTTTTCAGCACCTTGGATGCTTTTCGAAGCTTATTGAATCTAAATCCACGACGATAATTTAACGGTAAAGCTACATTCTCTATCACGTTCATACGAGAAATCAAGTTGAAACTCTGAAAAATAAAACCGATACGGTTTGCGCGAATTGCCGCCTGTTCACGGATAGAAATATCCGTGACCAACCGACCGTCCAAAGCATAATCACCCTCCGTAGCCGTATCAAGTAGACCCAATATATTGAGTAGGGTGGTTTTGCCGCAACCACTCGGACCCATGATAGCTACAAACTCACCTTTTTTGATTTTCAAATCAATAGCATCCAATGCCGTAACACAAATATCATCATGTCCATATAGTTTTGACAATCTAGAGAGCTCTATAACCGGAAGCTCAGCTGGTGTTTCTGACTTCTTTTTTGTCATATCTTAGATATAGTATAGGTGTTTATAAAGTAATAACACAAGCTATAAACTACTATTTACAACATATTATTTATTGTTGTACTTATGTTGATTTACGAATACCAAATTCTTCATGCCTCCGTTCTTCGTTACATCATGCACGAATCTTGTATAATAGTATCTGTTGGAGAGATGGCCGAGTTGGTTTATGGCGCACGCCTGGAACGCGTGTTGGGTCGCAAGGCCCTCGCAGGTTCGAATCCTGTTCTCTCCGCCAAGAAAACTTATCAACCATAGGGGTTGATATTTTTATATTCCAATATAAGCAGATGATCAATATAGAAAAGTTGGATAATTAGAATAAAATCTAGTACAGCACGAAAAAATCTCAAAAATGACCACAGATTATTAGTTGTGGTCACTTATGAAATAGAGCCTGGTGTTTGTTATTGACGTGTTAATTGTTGTACATTGGACCGTCGACGTAGCCGTTGCTGGTCGAGCCACTAGTAATCATTACAATCAAGACCACAATCAGTAGCAATGTCAGTAACCCAACACTCTGAGTTAACGCCCATTTGAAGACTGCACGCCTGTCTCGATTGAAAATATAAGCTATAGGTAAAATCACGAGGGTATATAGACCTAAAACTATGCCTAAAATCACGACAATATACGAGCCTATATTAGATCGAGTTATTAGAGCGACCATACTACCGATTAACAAAGTAGTAACTCCAAATATCACTAGACTAACTAGAGTCACCGTGACGGCGCGTCCGTGACTAACTGTCCCTGGATCGACTAACATCGAACCCGGGTTAGAAAAAGTCGAGACTGATTTTTCTAGCATTTTTTTCTCAACTTTAGGATGATTTTTTCGATACCAGCGATAACCTATGACCGATCCAATTGCTAAAACAGCTAGGACTAAACCAGTTATAGCAATCTCTTTCAGGAAAAGCTGCCAAGGACTTTCAGCAAATACGCCACGAACGCGCATAACGTCACCCGGCATTAGATTGCTCTGAGTTTTGACATAGGTACCACCTTGGCCAATACTACCCCAGATATCATCGGTCGAATCACTCTGGTAATTAGCGTCCGCAGAAACTCCAGATTTTATACCGTATTCACTACTACCACTTGTCTCGACTGTTCGCTTCTGCTTAGCCTCGCGTGAATACATGCCCTCGTCGAAATTGATAGCTACAGTTGCCTT
>RZYF01000086.1 GCA_010014665.1 Candidatus Saccharimonadota bacterium
ACTTATTTCAAAGCGCGGGTAGGCGACCAGGTAAGTATAATCATCCCAGAAGACAACCGAGAGGCCGAGTGGGCAGCTGTCGAAGCCGGGTTGTAGATAATCGCTAGTAAGGTTATAGATTTAAGAAGAAAGGCGCCCAAACGGGCGTCTTTAATTTATTATTTATGATTGTAATCTCACAATGATTTTGTTATTATGGCAATATTCCAGTCTAGGCACCGAGCTTAGGCGAAGACGAACATGAGAAGAGGATTCATGCCCAACAAACCACCTCTAACCCTTCAAGAACAGATTGCTAATCTAAAACGGGCAATCACGGCATCAACTCAGGAACTGGAGCGTGTCGAGGCTGTAGCTCAAATCGTACGCCTCATGGGTAACCGTGCGGCAGAAGAAGCAAATAGAAGAGTGCCCGATGCAGAGGCGGGTATTGCTGCGATCAAGAAGCATTTCGACGCCTCAAAGTGGCCAAGAGAAATCGGGAAACTCCGCATACCAACCGTCGAGCAACACATGAGCGGGTTAGTCCTTCTCCACCCGAGAGATTGGGGGACAGAACTCTTCAAGACTGCCCTTGGAGTAGACGATGATGCCCAGTTGACACCCGAACAGCTCTGCGAAGAACTGCTTGATAACTATCAGCCAAAGAGAGCCTACGGAGGTAAGCTTGTCACCGAACCCACCGATCTGGGCCCAACCATCCGCTTCCTCTGACTGACCCCGCCACCCGAACAACCAGTCGAGCAGATACCCGCTCCTGGAAACGGGGGCGGGGATTTTGCTTTTTTGATATAATCTATCCAAATGGAGGTATATATGAATTTTAATGATTATCAAAAACAAGCCAAAACAACCCTAACTGTCAACAAAGATCTAACTACGCAGATAATTTACCTGGCCCTGGGGCTCGTTGGGGAGTCTGGTGAAATTGCCGAGAAGATCAAAAAAATCATCCGAAATGAAGACGGTGATTTCGAGAAGCTCGACCGAGAGGATATAAAGCGAGAACTCGGCGACGTACTATGGTATCTTGCTATGCTAGCTGATACTCTTGAGTTAAAATTTGATGATGTAGCGGCGGCCAATCTGTCAAAACTAGCCGATCGAAAACAGCGCGGGGTTGTCAATAGCACTGGCGACTACAGATAGTCTTGTTGTTGTAACTACCTTCGCTTTTCACCGTCTAGAGCGCTATAATTAGATAGTAGTTATGGGAAAAGGTGAAAAAGCTAAACAGGGCAAGCAAGCGCTTTATCGACAATATCGCTCAACATCGTTTGACGAGGTTGTTGGACAAGAGCATGTAACCGAACTTCTGAAGACCGCTGTTAGAAACGGCAACATTTCGCATGCTTATCTATTCACCGGACCGCGTGGCACAGGCAAGACAAGTGTGGCGCGTATATTGGCCTTCGCCGCCAACAACATTCCGTATAGTCATGACGCCCAACATCTCGATATCATCGAAATCGACGCCGCCAGCAACCGTCGGATTGACGATATCCGCGATCTGCGAGAAAAAGTCCATATAGCACCGACTAGTGCACCGTACAAAGTTTATATTATCGACGAAGTACACATGCTAACTGGTGAGAGTTTCAATGCACTTTTAAAAACTCTCGAGGAACCGCCAGCTCACGCCATATTCATTCTCGCAACAACCGAAATCAACAAAGTACCCGCAACTATCATTAGCCGCACGCAACGATTCCATTTTCGACCAATTTCCCAAAAAAAAGTTGTCGACCATCTAGCATCAATTGCGAAAAAGGAAGGTATTGATATAGACAACTCAGCACTTGAACTCGTAGCAGAGCATGGCGATGGTAGTTTTCGTGACAGCATAAGCCTGCTTGACCAGATGGGTAATCTAGGCGTTTCGGTAACGGCTGAACTAGTAGAATCAATTCTCGGTAAAGCTAGTTTCCAAAGCATTCAGAACCTCACTGACGCAGTACTAGATAATGATACTGAACTAGTACGGAGTCTGTTGCAGGATTTTACTGATAGCGGTATATCACCCGTAACCCTGAGCGAACAGCTAATACATAGGTTTCTTATCAGTACCGACCCTGAAGCCTATGCTCTTGCCGAAGATTTGATGTATATACCAAGAGCTCAGTTTCCTCAGCTACTACTGCTGAGCACTCTACTCCGATATAGCACTCCAAAAGCCAGTCAAACCCAACAAGTAACTGAAACATCAAAAACTTCTAAACAGCCAGATACTATCCAAACTAAGCCTGAGCAAACTACCAAAGAAACACCAGCTGAAACCACTAGCAAAAAAACCCCGAATATCCCTTCTGAATCTAAGAAAACCGCGGCTAACCCAGAATCCAGAGCTGATTTTGACTGGTCAAATTTTCTTGCAACCGTCAAAACCAAAAATG
>RZYF01000019.1 GCA_010014665.1 Candidatus Saccharimonadota bacterium
ACTCGACTGTGTCCTATGACAATAGAGTATCTGTTGTTAATTATAAGCATAAGTGTCGTGACGTCAAGCGTTTATCCACCAATACTTGTGGATAGATTGGCGATTGGCCCCATAACACTTATAGCGATTAACCCAACGGCTCCACCCATAATCACAATCATAACTGGTTCTAGAATAGAGCTAAGGCTGTCAATAGTGGCGTCGACTTCTTCGTCATAAAAATCAGCTACTTTTATAAGCACTTCGCCGGTTTGGCCGGTTTCTTCACCGATAGCCAGCATCTGAGGCACAATGGCTGGAAAGAGTCCACCGTTTTCGATAGCTTGAGACAGCGGCTGTCCGTTAATGACCTTTTGGGTGGCATTTAGGACTTCCTGCTCGAAGACTTTGTTTCCCAGGGCATGGCTAGTTACCCTCAGAGCTTCGACTACACTAACACCGGCACTTATGAGGGCGGCAAAGGTGCGAGTGAAGCGACTGACAGCAATTTTCATTACTAGCGTGTTGATGATCGGAATTTTTAGAATAAGTTGATGAAACTTGAGCTTGCCAGTTTCGGTAGATATGTACTTTTTTATTATGTAGATTACTACGAACGAAATACCAAGTACGATATACCAATATTTGACCGTGAAGCTACTTATGTCGAGCATAATTTCAGTTACCAGGGGCAATTTAGCATCTGGGCCACCGATATCCAACATAATCTTACCAATATTTGGTATCACAAAGAGCATGAGTCCAAAAAATGCAACTACAGTTATAACCAAAAGTACTAGTGGGTAAGTTGAAGCACTTTTGATTTTTTTGTGCATACTCGAGGTTTTTTCTTCTTGCGTGGCTAGACGTTTCAGTACGTCGTCGACGATACCAGCTGATTCGCCAGCTCTGACCATATTGACGTATATATCACTAAATACGTCGGGATGTTTTTCTAGAGAGTCAGCTAACTGCATACCACCTTCAACGTCTTTACATATCTCTTCGATGATCTCTTTGAAAGTTTTATTTTCGACCTGGTCTTTCAGGGTCACCAGAGCCCGCAGTAGGGGTACGCCAGCATCCACCATCGTTGCTAGCTGACGAGTGAACAGCACTAAGTCGGTTAGTTTAACTTTTTTCTTGAAAAGACCTTTTGACTTACTTGTGTCACCAGCTATGATGCTTGAAGGACTATAACCTTGTTTGGTTAGCTGGTCAGACGCCTGAGTACGATTGATGGCTTCGATCTTACCTCTTGTGATTTTGCCTGAGTTGTCAGTAGCTGTGTATGAAAAAGAAACCATATAAAAACCTTTACTCCCTTGTTACTCGCAATATTTCTTCTATAGACGTTTGACCGCGCAGAGCTTTAATAAAACCGTCGATCTGCATAGTCATCATTCCTTCTTTAACGGCTAGGTCCTGAATACTGTTACTGGTGGCGTTCTCAACAATTAGTTTCTGAATTGGTACCGAGTTGTCGAGTACTTCGTATATACCCATGCGGCCTTTGTAACCGGAGTGGTTACATTCGTCACACCCTTCGGGATGAGCTCTATATAGCCGCGTAATAGTGCTAGGAGTGCTTGACAATTTTTCGCTGATCTCTGAACCAATACCCTGTTCAGCGGCTTTTTTATCGAGCTCATGGATTCGTTGCATGTCCGAAGCGGATTTTATGTTGAACATGTGGGTTATGGCGTCTAAGTCGACTTTTGATGGTGCGTAATCTTCCTTGCAGGTTTTACACAGGCGACGTACTAGTCGCTGACCGACTACTGCTCGGACAGTACTAGCTATCAAGAAAGGTTCGATACCCATATCGAGTAAGCGGGGTAGACAGGTTGCCGCATTGTTGGTGTGTAGAGTAGAAAATACAAGGTGACCAGTTAGGGCAGCTTGTACGCCTAAATTGGCTGTCTCGGCGTCACGAATCTCTCCAACCATGATGATGTTTGGGTCTTGGCGTAGTAGCGCACGAAGACCGGCTATGAAAGTCATACCAGCGGTTGGGTTAACTTGAGTCTGGTTGGCGCCCTGGAGTTTGTACTCTATAGGATCTTCGACTGTAGATATATTTACATCGGGTTTATTGCGTATCGTTAGGGCGCTATATAGGCTAGTTGATTTACCAGAACCGGTCGGTCCAGTTACTAATACCATGCCATATGGTTGAGCTATAGCGGAATTGAATTTTTCGAGTGACCAACCCCAATACCCCAGCTCCTCAAGGGTCAATGCACGGTTAGACTCGTCTAGGATACGCATGACAACCTTTTCACCTTCGGCAATCGGTAGAGTGGAGACACGTAGGGCGTATTTCTTGCCCGCTACGGTAACCTTGAAGCGTCCGTCCTGAGGAACGCGGCGTTCGTCGATTTTGAGGTTTGATAGGATTTTGATGCGTGAAACCAGAGCCGCTATGATATTGCGTGGCAATTTATTAGCTTCGTTTAAAACACCATCAATTCGATAACGGACTTGCACGAACTCTTCGCGTGGCTCGATATGGATATCAGAAGCATTCGATCGGATGGCATATTCGAGAATCAGGTTTACAGTCTTGGCAATCGGTGAGTTCTCGGCTATATCTTCTTCGCTAACTTCTTCTTTGGTGTCAACTTCTTCTTGTATAGCTACGACATCAGCGATTTCGTCGGCTACGCCGTCACGAAAGTTTTCGAGTACCTGGAGTATGTTTTCTTTGGTGGCGATATACATGACAAAATCGGCACCAATCTGCTTCTGGATGAAATCGACTGCCTGCATATCGTCGGGGTCTTCCATGGCAAGATGCTTTGATTTGCCATCATCTTTGAAAACAACTGCGCTGTATTGCCGTGAAATTTTTTCAGGCAGAATCATCATGGTATCTTTGTCGATTTCTTTGGGATTTATCTCGACAAACGGAATATTGGCGAATTTAGAGTAAAACTCGGTTAGTTGCTTTTCTGTTACGATATTTTCCTTGACGGCCAGATCTTGCAGGGGTCGATTGTTTTGTTTCTGGATACTCTTTAGATTCTCCAGTTGTTCTGAAGTAACTTTGTTGTTTTTTTCGAGCAATTGCTCGACAGTAGCATCTGAGAGCCTCATATACACCGATTATACACCATATTGCTTATGACTAAAGCCGGGAGATTAAGAATTGGATATAAGATGTAGGGGAGGGGTAACCTGATCTCATGTTGTATACTATTTTCTAGATGAATATAGAGGTCAAAAACATTGAGCAAACCCTGGCTTTCGCAAGGCAGGTTGGTTCGCGCCTTGGTGGAGGTGAAGTTTTTGAGTTAGTGGGTGATGTCGGGGCTGGTAAAACTACATTCGCTAAAGGTCTTGGTAATGGTTTAGAAATCACAGATGACGTCCAGAGTCCAAGTTTTACGCTGTCAAGGGTTTATGATGCCAGGGACGGTCTAAAACTACATCATTACGATTTCTATCGTCTAGGTGACGCCGGTATATTGGCGTATGAGCTGGCTGAGTCGGTATCTGATTATCATGTAATAACTGTCGTTGAGTGGGCAGCAACTGTGGCTGATGTTCTACCACTTAATACTTGTGTGTTGACCTTTTCTGCAGATGCATCTAGCGAAAACAAGCGGATTATTGTGATTGATAACCCGAACAAAGCTATCGAGGAGGCCTATGCTGTTTGGTCTAAAAACAGATAGTTCTATAGCTGAATTATATCTTTACGATCTGGTGGGCAATTTAGTCGCTGAGTATTCGTGGGAAGCAAATCGTAGTCTGGCCCGCGAACTTTTATCAAAAATAGACGAGTTTTTAGCCCAAAACAACGTCGCAATCGAGCAAATCAAGGGACTTTTCGCTTACAAGGGTCCTGGGAGCTTCACTGGGCTTCGTATAGGTCTAACTGTTATAAATACGCTATCATATGCGCATAGTCTTCCTGTAGCTTCTGGCGAAGATGAAGATTGGTGTAAAGAAGCGGTCGAATCACTGTTATCAGGTGTCAATCAACAAATACTTCTACCCGAATATGGTGCACCACCACGAATCACTCAGGCCAAAAAATAGCGTTGTATAAATAGTTGACCGTGATTAGTCTAGCGATGTATAGTAGAGATACGTAGCAAATTACATGTTGTAAAAAGTAAACTGTAACTACGAAGTACTATATTTTTCAAACTGTATAAGTGTTTTTGGCAGATAATCAGTAAGCTTTGATATCTAGAGAAGTGATAGCGACGATATAAAGCTATTCGAGATTTTGCCAAAGAAAGTAGAAAGGATTTTTTATGATAGAAGCAATAATTGCCATTGTGGGTATCGTTCTTGGTATTGGGAGCGCTGCAGTATATAACAAGCAACGAGGCGCCTCTAGTTCGTTGAAAGCCGACAAAATACTAGCTGATGCTAAACATAAAGCTGGTGATATAGTCCTAGAGGCCAAAGACGAAGCTCTAAAAGTAGCAGAAGAGACTAGAAAA
Source organism: Candidatus Saccharimonadota bacterium (assembly GCA_010014665.1). Taxonomy (GTDB): domain Bacteria; phylum Patescibacteriota; class Saccharimonadia; order Saccharimonadales; family Saccharimonadaceae; genus JAPUDS01. The sequence goes on from RZYF01000019.1 coordinate 4,440, forward strand.
CTAGATGATGAACGTCGTCGTGAAATAAAAAAGTCCGAAGATCGAGTAGCCCAGCGTGAAGTTACGCTAGATCGTAAGTTTGAAGATCTAGACACTCGTAGTGAAAAATTGCGAAATCAAGAAGACGAGCTTGAGAAGCTCAAGAGTGAAGTCAGGGAGCTTCGTGACAAGCAACAGGATAAATTAGAGAAAATAGCTAAGCTTACGAAGAAAGAAGCGGCCGAAAAGCTCATGACTATGACCGAGCGCGATATTCGTGATGATATGGTTGGCTTAATATCTAAGCTACAGACTTCCGCTATGGAAGAAGCTGAAGAAAAAGCCCAACTAATACTAGTGACAGCTATGGAGCGTATCAGCTCTGAAGTTACCGCTGAGCGTACAGTGACTGCGGTTAAGCTCGAAGACGAAGAAATGAAGGGTCGTATCATCGGCAAAGAAGGCCGTAATATTCAAGCTCTACAGCGTGCAACTGGTGTTGATATTTTGGTAGACGATACACCAGGTATGATTATACTTTCAAGTTTTGACCCGATTCGTCGTCAGGTGGCTCGTATGGCACTCGAACTTCTTATGAAAGACGGGCGTATTCATCCAGCGCGTATCGAAGAAGTAGTCGAAAAAGCTCAGCGTCAGATCGACAAAGAAATCGAACGTGCCGGTGATGATGCCGCCCGAGAGGTTGGCGTGGTAGGTATACCAAAAGAAATGCTACGTTTGCTCGGTGAGCTAAAATTTCGTACCAGCTATGGTCAAAATGTTCTAAAGCATTCGACCGAAATGACACAGATCGCTGGTCAGATTGCCGAAGAAATAGGTGCAGATGTGAGAATTACTAAAATTGCAACATTGTTGCATGACGTCGGCAAAGCAGTTACGCACCGAGTTGAAGGCAAACACCATCATATTGGGGCAGAACTAGCTCGCAAATATGGAATGGATGATCGCATAGTCCACGCTATCGAATCTCATCATGACGATATCGAGGCCACAACACCTGAAGCGTTGATTGTGCGTGTTTGTGACGCCGCTTCAGCAGCTCGTCCGGGCGCCCGAAACATCTCAGCCGAAAACTTCGTTGAGCGTATGCGTGATCTCGAAAACGTTGCAACTAGCTTCGAAGGTATCGACAAAGCCTACGCTATTAGTGCAGGTCGCGAAATTCGAGTAATAGTGCGTCCACAGGCGATTGACGATTTATCGGCAATCAAACTAGCTCGAGACATCGCTACTAGAATCGAAAGTACGATGCAGTATCCAGGTACAATCAAAATCAACGTTATTCGTGAAACTCGCGCAATCGAGTTTGCCAAATAATAATTTATAGCCGACTACACTGCAGGTAGTGTTATAAACTAGTTAATACGCTACCTATAGCGTATTAACCGATAGGTGGTATAATTAGTTATATGGCAGACTTAACCTATCAAGATGTAAACCGAGCAGTAAACGATGCCCTAAAACCGACTCAGGGTGAGTTGTGTAAAATATCTAGCTCGTTGCGTGACATAGCTAACAAAACTCAATATATCGACGAGCTTATGCAGTCTATGCGTATTTTGCAGGGAAATACTAACAAACATGATCCAAAGTCTGAGATGACAATGCAAAATATTCTATCAGAGATCCAAGACCTCAAGACTCGCTTCGACACTGTTGAGAAATTTTGCCGCGACATGAGTAATTATTTTCAGCAGAAACAACAGGTCGAAAAAGAAGACGAAGGTTATCGTTCAGCTTAGTTTTGCGGATCTACGGCCCTAGATTTTTTGTGTAAGTCTATGCCTAATACCCAGGAGAAAAATATACTAGCCCAGATAGCGGGCAAGGTAGCACCGGCAATCATATAATCATAGGGTATAAACGAGCCTTTTGCACCGAGAATAGCTACGAGAATTAACGGTAAAAAGCTGAGAATTAATCTAAAAATCCATACAATCGAAACGTGCAGGCTACGTTTTTGGGAGCTGTCTAGTTTGTAGTTTTTGGCAATTATGGGAGCGAGTATATCGGCTGAGCTCTGAGTGGCTTTTTCGCCGATAGTTTGGGTACCTTTAGGTGTAAGAGCTATTGCCATGACAACAAAACCAATAACTATTAGGGCTATAAATATACCTATGAAGTTGATGATTGCTTGCGGAATTGCAATCTCAGGAGCGTCAAGATTGATTGTTGGGTTAGACCCTTCGGTATTTATAAATTGCGCAACAAAGTTCGAGTTTATGATGTCTTTGCCGTAGCATAGAGCCAGCCAGCACCAAGCTATCAACGAACCCAAGTAGCCAAACCACAGCAGGGTTTTTGTTAGGAGCGTGTGTTTTTTGGGTTCGGTGCTCATATCTTATAATCATACGTAATTGATCTTCAAAATACTACCATCAACAGATTAAATTATGATATACTACATCCTGTTACTCCGGGGAGTAGCGCAGTTGGTAGCGCACGCGGTTTGGGACCGCGGGGTCGCAAGTTCGAATCTTGTCTCCCCGACCAAAAAGAGAGCCGTCCTTATGGGCGGTTTTCTTAATAAAAATACACCTGACAAGCAAGCATATTTTATTTGGTCGGGGTGATCCGATTTGAACGGACGACCTCACCGTCCCGAACGGTGCGCGCTACCAAACTGCGCCACACCCCGACAAGCATGAAATAGTATACTCTGACTCTAGTAGAAAGTCACGGAGCGTAATATTTCTTATTGTAAATTGTTTACAATAATGAATAATGTTAAAATAGAAGCATGACGAACACGCAAAAGCTTCAAGCACCGTATCTAGCTCCTGATTTTTCGTTGATAGATCATGACGGTAAGCGAGTTGAGCTAGGGGATTTTCGTGGTTCGTGGCTAGTGCTGTATTTTTACCCAAAAGATAACACACCAGGTTGTACCGTCGAGGCATGTAGTTTCCGAGACAGTATGGCCGACATAAGAGATTTAGATACTAAAGTGGTTGGGATATCTCGCGATAATCCAGAAAGCCACCGTAAATTTAAAGCGAAACACAATCTTCCGTTTCAGTTACTTTCGGATCCGCGTGCCGAAACGGCCAGTGCCTATGGAGCTTGGGGTAAAAAAATGTTTGGGCGCGAAGGTGCGCGTCGTAAAACGTTTTTAATCGATCCAAACGGAGTAATCCAGAAGGTTTATGACCGAGTTAGCCCCATGGAGTATGGACCAAAAGTCGTTGCCGAGCTGAAACATTTTCAAGGTAGAGACTAGACGAACAAACCATAGAACGATTTTTGCATAGATTTTCCGAGTCAATCAGATAATTTTGTCTAAAAACATAAGCTTAAAATGCTATACTAATATTATATGCAAATAGGGGCCTATTTTGGGTGGTGGTACACGGTTGGTTGGTTTGACCAGGCCAAGCTTGGTAGAGAGCGCCTGAGACGGCTTAGTGATTTTTTTTCGATTGGACTACTCGTCAAAAATCTGTTTAAACCATTTAAACAGCTGGATACTGACAGGGTGAAAGGCTCGCTGGACGTCGTTTTTCGGGCTTGGATTGATCGTATGATATCACGCATGATTGGAGCGATGATTCGCACGGTTTTAATCTTTATTGGCATGATTTCATGGATTATAGCTGTTATCGCAAATCTAGTTTGGTTAGTAGTCTGGCCGACGTTACCGGTTTTTCCAGTAGTAGGAGTGTTTGTGACAGGGGTTTTATTGTGAGCCCGATTTTTCGTTACTATTCCATGCGAGCCCAGCTGGCTCGGATGCATGTGCTACTTTCGGGTAGTTTGAAGATATTAGTTATCGCTATAGCTACAATCTGTTTCGTGCTAGGCATGGTGATGATATTTGGGGGCATGAGTGTGGGTTGGTTTATTGTTAGCTGCGCTGTTCCACCACTAACACTTTTCATATGGGACCATAGATACCTTAGTAGACTGCCAGTCAAAGACGGTGACGGTATACACGACATGCTCGAAGTAAGTTTGCTAGGACGACTAACAAAAGACCTAGACCGCAATTCACTGGTCGAGGCACTGGGAGAAAACCAGAGCGTTCAGTTCATGATGGTGCGAGCGGGTATATCAACCGTGACGTTGTCAGAACAATATACTCTAGAGCAGATTACTGACGCGTGGAGCGACGCTCTCGAGATAGCTCGTGAAAGACCTGGACATGCTGTACGTGGTTCTACGTGGTTTTCTGCTCTCATAAAACATGACAAGCAGTTGCAACAATTACTGCCCAGAATTCAACTTGACCAATCAGCTGTCGAATCTGTCATGCGTTGGTATTCGCATCTGGACCATCTAATCGTTCGTACAAAACAACCTAAGCTGACGGGGGGCATCGCGCGCGACTGGACGTTTGGTTATACACCGGTGCTTGAGCGTTTTGCGGTCAATATGACTATGCAGAGTGCTTTTTCGGAAGTACCAGGACGCGAAGCGGTTATCGATTTCATGATCCAGACATTTGGTTCAGGTGGCCGTCAAAACGTTGCCCTGATCGGTGCTTCGGGGTCAGGTAAAACATCTATAGTCCAGGCATTTGCCCAACAGTTGATGGCGGCTGACGCACCTGTGCCAGAGAGTTTGAAGTTTCGGCAGGTTTGGAGCCTGGATTCTGCGGCTCTCATATCGGCAGCGGCTGGACGTGGCGAGATAGAGTCGCTACTAAACGCTCTGCTCGTAGAAGTGTATAAAGCAAAAAACATCATACTTTGTCTAGATAACGCTCAGCTGTTTTTCGAGGATAGCGTAGGCTCGGTCGACGTCAGTAATTTGCTCAAGCCCGTGCTCGACAACGATTCGGTGCGTATGATTTTGACTATGAACGACCAGAAATTCCTCGAAATATCTCAGCGCAATCCTTCGTTAGCTCAGTCTATGAATCGTATGATACTTGAGCCACTAACTCAAGAGCAATCTATCACAGCTATGCAAAACGGCGTGATTTTTCTTGAACACAGACGAGGCGTGCGCTACATGTATCAGTCGCTGGTTGAAGCTTATCGCCTGAGCGAGCGCTATATGTATGACGTCGTTCAGCCTGGCAAGGGAATTCGTTTGCTTGAAGCAGCCGGGCAATATGCCGAAAATGGTGTGCTTGTGACGGCGGCTTCGGTCCAAAAAGCTATTGAATCGACTCAGGGTGTCAAAGTGGGCGGATCAGTTTCGAGCACTGAAGAGCGTGAACGTCTACTGAATCTCGAAGGTCTGATCCATGAACGTATGATTAACCAAACTCGAGCAGTGACTGTAGTTAGTGATGCATTGCGACGTGCACGGGCTGGCGTGCGTAACGAAACTCGACCGATCGGTACGTTTCTTTTCCTTGGACCAACTGGTGTAGGTAAGACCGAGTTGTCCAAGTCGCTCGGAGAGGTTTATTTCGGTGGTGAAGGTAATCTAATACGGCTCGATATGAACGAGTTCGTCGGTCCAAACGACGTGCTACGTTTGATCGAAGACGGTGCCAACGACCCGAATAGCTTGTGTGCTCAGGTTATGAAACAGCCTTTTTCGGTAGTTTTGCTTGACGAGCTCGAGAAAGCCCATGACTCGGTGTTGACAACACTGCTTCAGTTGCTCGACGAAGGTATATTGCGTGACATAAAAGGCCGTGAGATAAGTTTTCGTGACGCGATAGTTATTGCCACGAGTAACGCTGGTGCCGACATAATCCGTCAGCGTATCGAAACAGGGCAGGAGTTGGAACAGTTCGAAGAAGAGTTTACCAACTATTTGATCAGTTCAGGCCAGTTCAGGCCGGAGTTTTTGAACCGTTTTGACGAAATAGTTCTGTTTCGTCCGCTCAAACCCGAAGAGCTAAAACAGGTCGTCGACATCATGATGACGGGCGTCAACAAAACTCTAGCAAACCAGCAGATTAGCGTCGAGATTGACGATCAGCTGAAGGATTGGTTGGTAGCAAACGGTAACGACCCACGACTCGGAGCTCGCCCGATGCGTCGCATGATACAGCGTGTAGTCGAAAACACCATGGCCAAACGTATGTTGTCTGGTGAGATCCAGCCTGGAGTGACGGTTGTACTTACACTCAAGGATATCCCTGCTGAATTCACTAATACATAGTTGAATAGACATACTATGTATATTAAACTTATATAGTATGAATATATTAAAACCTGCTGCTATTGAAATGCGTGAAGCGGGATACTCTTATTCCGCGATACGCAAAAAACTAGGTATTCCGCTTAGCACATTAAGTAGTTGGTTTCGCGGTAAACCCTTTAAGCCGAACGATGAAACTATCCGAAACAGCACTGAGGGGCGGTTGAAATATGGAGCGGTGAAATCAAGAGAACGTCTCGAATCGATCGCATCTTTAAATTCTATCGCCAAACAAGAGATTGGTGAGGTATCGTCGCGAGATATGTGGATGTTTGGCATCGGTCTATGGTTGGGTGAAGGCTCTAAAACTACAGAGCAAATACGACTAGCAAACTCCGATCCTCGAACTATTGGACTCTGGGTGGAATGGCTTCGAACGATATGCGGACTTACAAACGAAAATATAACTGCACGAATGCATCTATATCCTGATTCAGACGAGGACAAAGCGCGAATGTTCTGGTGCGATGTAACAGGTTTAATGCCTGAAAATTTTAAGAAACCAGTCGTTGACTACAGAGAAAAAAATCAAAATAAATCAGGCAAGTCACAGCACGGTACTTTGCACGTATCAGTGGTGAGTAGAGGTGACAAATCAAAAGGGGTTGAGCTACATCGTAGATTACTGGGATGGTTATCTGGTATAATAGAGAATAAGCGGGTGTAGTATAATGGTTATTATAGGGGCTTTCCAAGCCCAGGATCGGAGTTCGATTCTCCGCACCCGCACCAAAATGGAACTTTCCGAGATTTTGTCGCCCGAATGGGCGATTTTTTCTAGGGTTTTGCGGAGCAAAACCCAGATGTTTTCTTGGGGGGAATGAAG
>RZYF01000087.1 GCA_010014665.1 Candidatus Saccharimonadota bacterium
TGTCTCATTATCCGAGTAGCTTTTGCAACTCTGTCGCTACTACAAATACACTAAATCCGCCGTAGAACAGTACGGCGCAGATTATAACTATAGTACGCCAGGCGTTTGGTCGAATAGGTCGGGGCAGGGAAGTTTTGTTGAGCCATAATGTCAAACCAGCATGTATAAACATGGCGATAGCGTTCATAATAGCGGAAATAATGAGCAGTTGTAGTGGCTGGTTAAAGCCAGACAGTGTGACTGCTATAGCAGCTGATATAATACCCCAAAGCATGGTGTAGTATACATATGGGATTCTTTTTTCGGATATACGACCACGAGAAGCCAGTACAGCGTTTTCGGCCATGATACGGCTAACTGAATCGTAGACGGTCATCTGTGTTGCAAACATCATCAGACCGAGAATGATCAGGAAAAAAGTACCTACCGCTGGTGTGAGAGCCTGTCCGATTGCATTTGCTTCGGCGATAACAAACGATATATCACCAGATGCTACGTGAGTGTTAAATGTTGTCGTATAAGCAAGTAGTGAAAGCAAAATGATAGTTAGGATACCCATACCCCAGAAAACTAGAGCATGTTCAGTGTTAATAACTCCCCACCAACGTTTAAATTCTCTAACTTCAGATTTATTGGCTGTAAACTGTGTTCCTGTGAGTAGTGGCTTAGAATCGCTACTACCTGTCAAAATACTAGTGATACGACCAGAGTATTTGCCCATACCAAAGCCTTTTTCTTTGATATAAAAAGACTGAGATAGGTTTAGGTTTCCCCCAGCACCAGAATATGCCAGGGCAGCCAAAAAGCTAGTCAAAGCTATGCTTGCAGGTAGTAGGAAGTACCCGTCTCCTACGCCGACTATGCCTTGTGCGACTGCCACGTAATCGACTGGTCTAGCGAGCAGTACGCAGATTATCAATATAGACGGTACACCGATAAATATCAGGGTTTTTTGAAAACGTTCTACTGTTTTATATAGCGATGGTCCGAGTGACAAAATAAGCCCGATTAGCACTAGTAGAGCAACCGTCAGGTAGGGTATATGGGAAGTTGAAATCCCAAAAACATGTGCAAACATAGTGACAGAAGAAGCTATAATACCCGGCCACATCCAGGGTATGAAAGACGATAATATAAACCACAGAGGCAACCATCGAAGCTTGCGAGCGAACCCTACGAAGACACTTTCGCCACGGGCTAATGCGTAGCGTTCTATTTCCATATTCATAAAAAACTGAAAAGTTATACCGATAACTGCACCCCAGATTATTCCTAGCCCGTAGTTGCTTGCAAGATATGGCCATAATATAATCTCACCACTTCCAAGGCCCAGACCAAGCAAAATAAAGCTCGGGCCGAGTAGGGCGCGGAGTTTTGGAGCAAAAGGAAGTTTGCGCGTCGGTAATTTTGCTGAAAGCGGGTCAGTATGCGTCATACTACTAGTCCGACGAGAGTCTGAGTTTTAGAGTAATATTTTGGAATAGTTTCGAAATAATGTTCATTAGCTTGTGTATTTTTAAAAATTATAAATTTGAGGCTATATGCCGTTAATGCCCGCACATGCTTTTAACGCACGCACGGGCCACTAACATAAGTATTGTTGTGGTGAGTCGATTTAAGCGATCTCGATATTTTTTGGTGTTTTTATTTTCGTTACCGCTTACATACTCGACTTTACTCCCGACAGATTAAAAACACAAGCTTTTTGGAGTAAAACACAACAGTTTCTATACATTTTGCGTTATAATGTGCTTATGAAATACAAAATTACTCCTACTGATCCACCAAAATTACAAAATCCTTACGGAGGCGTGTTGGGTATGTTTGCGGCTGCGGTGAGTATCTTTTTCGCTGTCATCCATCTTTTTCGGATCGATATGTTTGTGCCGTTAGTAGATTCTTATATGCTTGGTGGGATTATCATAGCCAGTCTGAAGGTTGTCGCTGTAGTTTTGGCTGAGGTTTTTGCGGTACCGTTTGCTCTGCGTATGAAACTCAGCCCGCTCGCACATCGGATTAGTGGTGCGTTACTTGTATTTGCGCCACTATATTGGACGCTGGTTACGATCTGGAATTACGGCACCGATGTATCAACCGGACAATTCAGTTCGTTTGTTGAAACTCCTAGTGGCTTGATGCCTATAGTTCTGAATCTGACCTGGTTGGTATTTACTTTAGCTACTCTATGGGCTTTAGGGTATGGTACATACAAACTTCCGGAGCGTCGCAAACTTCACTAGCACGCTTGAGAACCGGATATTACATCTGTTATACTGTTTAGCGCTATAACAGCAGGTGACAATCTACAAGGGTTCCTATTCGAACCCCACGTACATTTCAGTTATAATCAT
>RZYF01000088.1 GCA_010014665.1 Candidatus Saccharimonadota bacterium
AACGACCGTTTGCTCTACTCCAAGCTTGGAGTAGTAAGCAATACGCCCGTTGAAGGGCCCGCCAAAAAACTCGGCAGTGAAGATCGGAGGTATATACTCTTCTTCAAAATACACACTTTTGCTCATTCTCGCCCTCCACTCCAACATACTCGTAAGGAACTATGTCTTTCTTCCAAGGCATGTCGCCCTTGCGATAGATATGTTTCACGGTTGTTACGAGCGAATCTTTGTCGAAGTCGGCACCCTCCTTGGCCCATCGCTCAACCTCACCTGCAGCAAGCATGGCGAAGTAAATGAGCAGAGGAGGTTCCATGTTACCGCCGGGCACGACCTTCTTACGAAGCGCCCTTACCATGCCGTCTTGTGGTCCTCCGAAAAACTCCGCTTCGAATGCTACGTCCACGTCCATATCTTTGCCACCTTCCGCATATCATACAACGATAACCTATTATGCCCCAAGGCATAGTACCCCAGACATCGAACTGAGGCTGAAGCTCATGCTTACCACTGAGCCAGCAAAGAAAACGCATCACTTCAAAAGCTCTTTTGCTATCTCAGCAGCCTCCTCAAGCTGCTTCATGATCTCAACAGCATCGTACTTCACTTTCTGGGCCTTGAGCACCTCGCCCATCACCTGCGCATAGTTGTGGTCCAGGTTGTGCGCAAGGCAGTAATTGGCAATGCCTATCGACAGCGACAGGGGAAGACTCATTCGTCGCCTCGCACAAAACCAATACGACGAATCTCAAGAAACTCTCGCTGGGGTTTCTTTACCGGCTCAACAAACTCAAACTGTCGATGGAAGGTTGCCTCAGGCACAATACACCAAGCAACGGTTCGGGCCTTCTTGGTTTTGGTTGCCGGCACAGGAAGGTTCTTGACAACATAGGCATTCCAAAGATCCTTGAGTTGCATCTCCAGAATGCTATAGTCCTGCCTCATGATCTTGTTGAGCGTGGTCCCAGTAATCTTGAGAGCCACCATAGGTTCGGACTGTTCAGACATTTGTTTCTCCTTTCAAAAGACAAAGCCCCTTGCGGGGCTTTGGGTTAGTCAACCTTGACTAGGTAGTCCGATGTAATTTCAGACTCTTGGATGTTGAGTGTTCCGCCGTTCATCTCGATTAAGAGATTAATCAGCTCGGCAAGCTTGTTCCAGGCGAGTTGCTCCTTTGTCGTCCAGTCGATCATCAATGGAGCCGTCGGTTCCCAAGGGGTTCCAAATACGGTTTTGTGATAACGCTGAGCCTCAAAGAAAGCGTTTTGCGCTCGGTTGAAGGTTGCCGCGAAGTCATCATCGAGAACGAGATGAATGCGGGTACCCATCCACGAATATGAAGATTGCATAGTGTTCCTTTCTAGTGGTAGGTTCACTATAGGCCATGTATTTTTTACGGAGGCTAGAATATTCTCTTATTGCATCTAACACAATGCGAAAGACAAAGCCCCTTGCGGGGCTAATGCCTGGTTGAGTTACTCCACAACCTTCGGGTTGGGCTTGGTGTCGTCAGTGACGTTCTCGATCACGATGGCGATCGCGTAGAACAGTCCAAGGCCGACTGCAGACAGGACTCCGAGGCCGAGCGTGGCTCCGAGAGTCTGTCCGAAGGCGACGCGGAAGTTCTCCTTGAACGACAGGGTTGTCGGGTTGATGTACTGCTGACTCATGGTTGTTCCTTTCAGATGAGTGAGAGTTTCTCAATAACACCCATGTATTTTTTGCGAAAACCAAAGCCCCTTGCGGGATCAGTGACCCTTCTTAAACGCATAATATAGAATCTTGTGAAGACTGAGAGGACCATCTTCTCCCCATCCGCCATTATCTGCCCAGAGCCACTTGCGTTTACCAAGCTTGTAGAAACGTTTGCCAAACAGTTGGAAAGTCCACCCCTCAGTATTACCGGCAAACAAATACTCTAGAACCTTGTACGCGACAAACGACCATACAGTACCTGTAATGAACGCAATAACTACAACATCAAACCAGTTCATTACACTCCTCCAATCACCATATTTCGCAGCGAGGTCCACACAAGTCTGACAAACGGGATATAGATTGGGACGCTCTCATGTAATACTCCTTTTGGTATATTCTTCTTTAACAATTCTTCTGATCTCAGTTATCAGGCTTTTATAGAAGACATAACCAATAATTGTTAGAAATATAAGGTCTATAACGTCCATTGAACTTTCTCCTTTCAAAAGAACGTGCCTCCACAGGGGCTCGAACCCTGGACCCACGGATTAAAAGTCCGTTGCTCTGCCAACTGAGCTATAGAGGCTAGTGT
>RZYF01000089.1 GCA_010014665.1 Candidatus Saccharimonadota bacterium
TGCGCTATAACAGGCGCATGGGCGTGGTTATTGCCCGCCTGGGCGGCAAGTACAATCATTGACCAGGTTATACATAAATAACCATTGCATAAACATAATCGCGCGTGGTATTATCACACCAGATGGCTAGGATAAAAAGGGGTGAGTTGACATTTATTATCAACGGTGAGGGTATGCAAACCACCGTTCTAGTAAAGACCAACTTACAGACATTCAAACTCGTATGGGCTAATCCACAACTACCACAACGGACGCGGCTTATGCAGGTCGCGTCTTTAATTCGTAAAGGTAAGGTAAAAGACTGGGATAGCCTATTCCATATACTAGAGCAAAAAATAATACTATTGGATGTATCGACATGGCACTGAATAAATATCCTGTACTGTACGTGTATAAGCACACTGACGATAATGGCAAGGAGCTGCGGTATTCTATCAGGTCGCTAAAAAACCTAAAGAATTGGAATGGTGAAATATTCGTCACTGGCGATAGTGAGCGCTGGTTTAAGGATATAACATATATCAAGGCGAAAGCGCGTAACAGCAACCCCTACATGGACGCAGAGGCTAAAATACTCACCGCCCTAAATGACCCACGATTACCAGATGATTTTATACTGATGAATGATGATATATACATCACAAAGCCGCTAGACATAACCTACCTACACCAGAATGAGCTAGAGCGCACAGGCGGAGGGTATCATAACAATCAAAAAGAGGTAACTAAAAAGTGGCTGCTAGATAATGGCTATACTGCCCTAAACTATGACCTACACACCCCTATGCTGATGAATAAGCAAAAACGCCTGCACGTTAACAGCTTAATACGCAATACTATGGCTGGTGTATCGCTAAAGCCGCGCAGCGTATATGGGAATGTGTTCAATGTTGGCGGCGAATACTATCAGGACGCTAAAACCAAAACAGCTGAACTACCGAAAGCCCCTATTATCTCTACGCAGTTCTATACCGCAGAACTACAGGAATTATTTCCAGAGACTAGTAAGTACGAAGCCGAAGACAATACGAGCGTATCGGTAGTTATACCTGTACACAACCAAGAAAAGCTTATTATTAAAGCACTCGACAGTATTCCGAACCACAAAGCGATCAAGGAGGTTATTGTTTGCGACGACGGCTCAACTGACAATACAGTAAAAGCGGTAAAAGGCTACAAAAAGCGTCCTGTAATTTTACTGGAAAACAAAGAGAATAAAAGCGTCGGCTATTCTTTTAATCGTTTACTCGACGAAGCAACAGGGGATTACATTCTACGCCTCGACAGTGATGATACTTTTTCACCTGAAATGACCAAAGTACTAGACCAACTCGATGGCTCGGATATTATCTACTTCAATATGGTAGACAATGACGGTAGAGTTCGAAGACTAACGAACACGACCAAAATGCTTACTGTCGCTAATTGTCACTTGTTTAAGCGCTCATTTATCGGCACTACAAGAACCATAGACGGCAACTGGGGAGAGGATAGGCATTTACTCAGGGAACTACAAAAGAAACGCCCCACAGAGCTTTTCACGAACGTAAACGCCTACAACTACAACTACCCTAGAGAGGGGAGCTTAACCGATAGAGTAGTAAAGCGTAAAGCTGGCAACTTCACAGTAAAAGACCCGACCCTTAACCTGTTTACGAATTGTCACTTAGGGTGTACTACCGACCCAACTATTTTCGATACATACGAGAATTATTGTGCGACGTTCGGTAAACCAGAGAAAGTTGACATCTACTGCGACCCAAACCCTAATCCTGACCTATTTAACGAGTACTCTAAGCAGATTAAAGCATACTTTGGTAAAGACCCTATCAAAACGACAGGGCTTGCAGACGGCTACAGGAAAAGCCTTGAAACCGATAGTGAATATATATTCCAACTTGAGGCAGACTGGAGCTTTCAAAACATCAACCACACTATACAAGATATAGTACGAGAAATGCACAAAGATGACCTCTGGTTTATGCTTTTCAACCAACACAAGAACCAGTACGACCCGAAGCTACGAAAGTGGCAAACATACTTTAAGCCCTCTGAAAGCCAACTGTACTGCTGGAGCGATAGAGTAAGTAATAACCCTCACATCATAAACATAGCGTATTATAAGAAGCACATCGTACCCTTAATTGACTGGACAATCGGAGGCTCAGGACGTATAGAGCAAGAGCTTGAAACTAAGTTCAACATCGCAATATACGGAGTGCTGGGGCAAGATCCAACAATCAAGCATGAGGATATGCGTAGAGGAGTT
>RZYF01000020.1 GCA_010014665.1 Candidatus Saccharimonadota bacterium
CGCCTATATGCTAATACTTGAATTTTTGATAAATGTTTCTTCATACACATACCCATATCTTAAAATGAAAGTGTCGCAGAGACTGGGGCTTAGTATATTGCTTTTACGTCTATCTATTGACAAATTCGTCCAAATAGAGTAATATATGAACATACTCAATAAAAATAAATAGATTAGGAATACATGACAGAACAGGTACATGATGGCGCCGAATCAAACGGAAATTGGCACCCAGCAAAAGAAGGGAGCGATGGTTATAGCGAAAGAGCTCAAGACGCACAATTAAGAGCGTTTAATACATTACGTAATTTGCGAAGTTCAGCTCAACTACATCATGACGATTTAATGGAAACTGAAAAGGCTTCGTTAGAGGATTTGATTAAGGCCAAAGAAGAAGAAAGATCGTTAGCTGAAGTCGAAAGAGTGTTAGCGGATTTCATGCCCGAGGATGATCAAACCGTTAGCGAGTGGTACGATGAGCGTATACAGGAAATTGAAGAAGGGTTTAATAACGGTGAAATCGATACCGTCGCACATCAGGCTTTCAAAAAAGATCTCCTAAGAGCACGCATACTGTTACTTGAGCAGTTTAAGTAGTAGCTAGCATATAGATTACAAATAAAAAAACGACCAATCTCGCAGATTAGGTCGTTTTTCGGTTAAAGTCTTTCGACTTCAGGTGCCTGATATCTATAATATAGCACCCTATGGATAAATGCAACAGTTTTTAAAACACAAAAAAGTTGCCCGTAAATATTGACATAAACAAAATATTGTGCTAATGTAAAAGCATACACATATCGTGTGTGATATAAATTAAGTGGGAAACAGGGGTAGACGGGTGAACTTGATTACGGGTTCAGTCGTTTTTTCTGTTTTCAAAGGAGAAAATAGTATATGCCAGGAACAAAAGCAGGCGGCGCAAAAGCTGCAGCAACCAACAAGTCTCGCCACGGTGCAGACTTCTATGCAAAAATCGGCCAAAAGGGTGGCAAGATCGGTACGACCGGTGGTTTCTACGCCAACCGTGAATTAGCTCGTATCGCCGGTGCAAAAGGTGGACGAATTAGTCGCCGCACCAAAAAAGTTGAAGTCAAAGAAGTTGCTTAGTTTTTAGAGACTTATTTGTCTGAGACTAAAAATACCCCGAAATAGGGGTATTTTTAGTCTTTTTGGTTTGTTTTAGGGTTGAATGAGTATTTATTTTTGAATAAAACCCTTAAATAATTCTAAAGCTTTGTCCGCTTGAGGCCACAAGTACGAGCGTCGTTAGCACGCCAAGATTGGGGGCAGATAACGCATTTGTAAAGCTTTGCCGATGCTTGTACGCCAGTTTTTCCGCAGTTAGGGCAAGAACTACGAGCGTGGAGCCAATCGCGGTAGGTATCGAGCGCGTCCTCGACAGTGTCTTCGGAGATTACTATATTATATTGCTTCGAAAGCTCTATAGCCTTGCTCCAAGCCTCTCTCTCGAGTTTTAGAAGGTCAAGGTCTCGTGAGTACGTCGAATGGCCTAAGATGCCATGTGCGGCTTCGTGAAGAAGCTGAGGGGCATGTTGCATAGTTGACCGAGGGTAATAAACAGTTTTCTGATCGGCTGACCAGCTAAAATCACTACCTAAGGCGAATTTTAGATCTACAAAATTATTCTGTAGTTGATTCACTAAGTCGCTGAATGCCGTAGTAGTAGCAACCATAGATAACAGCCTCCTCGGGGTATTTTGCTTGTTCGAACTTCGGCATAGGGATATGCTCGGGTAATTGTGTGCGTAAATAGTGCTTCAGTGGATTTATATAACGGTCGAAGTATACACCGATACTACCACCGATAATTATAATATCTGGCATGATCATCGGGATCATTACTAAGAAACCGCGTGATAATTTGTCGGCAATATGTTTCCAGACGGCTGGACTAGTTATATCTTGAGCTAGCATGTCGTAGGTTTCGTAGATCGACTTACCTGAGGCAAAACTTTCCCAGGTACGGAGCTTGCCGTCGTATTCTATGAGCATCTGACCACCTTCGCTAAGCGCCATGTTTGGGTCGATTTTGCCATCGGCGGTGATACCGGTACCGATACCGGTTGAGATCGTAACGTAGAGACTGTTCCGAGGTTGTTCAGGCAGTCGGATAGTTTCGGATAATCCAGCTAAGTTGGCGTCGTTTTCTATCCAGATTGGCACATCTATATCGAGCAGGTCGTTGAGAGCAGTGGCGAGGTCAAGGTTTTTCCATTGAAAAATCGTATCCCACTGTAGTTGATTATCCCGTATAAGCCCACGTATACCGATGACAATAACGTCAACTGGCCGATGTTTGGCTATGTAATTTTGATGGATGATATTTCTGACGGTGTGAAGATATTCCGTAGCATCATGTGGGGTAGGCATTCGGTACTGGACGCCAGGTTCACCCTCTCTGTTGAAAGCGGTTATGAGTGTTTTTGTACCCCCGGTATCGATTGCAATTAGCATATAGGCACAATTTTAGCACGATGCAACTCCTTGCACCATCTGTGGAAAACTGGTATACTAACAACGAATTACTTTAGAAGATGGAGTACGAGGAAACCGAATGAATAAGAATCGAAACGAACAGGGTGGCGTGGTAGCTTTTATTATCGTTGGTGTTTTGCTAACAGCTGCTTTGTTAGGGGGTATATATTTCGCAAAACAGCAAGGGCAAACTGCGCGTTCAAGCTCAGCTGATCAGGAAACTCAACAGATACAAGAAAATGCTGAACAAGCTCAGCAAAAAACTGATGACAAAGACAAAGATAGCTCACCATCTGGTGCTAGCGCAGATACTACTGACACAACTAGTCCTGTGGACACTACCGATTCTCAACCTGTAGCAATTACTGGACCTAGCGATGTTCCTAGTACTGGGCCAGAGGATACGTTGGCTATCGTGGCTGTTATTGCGACTTTTATGTTTGGTGTTTGGTACTACACGGCATCACGTCGCTCGATAGTTCGGTCGGCTCTGAGATAAACTAATCGCACTGTCTTTGACAACAGAGGCTACTATGGGGTACAATAAGACCAATTCTTTTTGAAGTGGCGCGAGATTTCTTGGGCCTCGTTCGGGAGAAAAATACTATAAGAAGGGAGCTTGGTAGGGCTTTTCAAAAAACCTACTAAAAGTAATAAATTTATGGCAGACGCCAAAACAGTAACTATGGACGATCTTCTCAAAGAGGAGAGCGTAAAATCTTTGGCCGCAGGTGATGTGGTAGATGGCACAATTTTAAGTGTCAAAAAACATGAGGTATTGGTGGATCTCGGCCCACTAGGGGTTGGAGTAGTACCACGTCGTGAGATTGGTTTTGGGCAACAGCTCGAAGCAGGCGAACCAGTAACGGCTAGTGTAGTCGAAACCGAAATGGAAGACGGCTATAGCTTGCTAAGTCTTCGCAAGGCAGCGAAAGACCGTGGATGGGATGAAATTGCGCGGGTTGTTGAAAGTGGAGATGTTGTAGAAATTAGTCCATATGATGCTAACCGTGGTGGCTTGTTAATCGAGCTTGAAGGTGTACGCGGGTTCTTGCCCGTAAGTCAGCTTTCAGCTGAACACTACCCGAGAGTTGGCTCGAGCGACAAAGACGGTATCTTACAGCGGCTGAATGCGTTAGTCGGTAAAACCATGAAAGTAAGAGTTCTCGACGTTGACCGTAAAACAAACAAGCTTATTTTCTCTGAGAAAGAGGCGATCAAAGATGGTTTGAGTGAGCGTTTCGAAAAACTAAAGATTGGCGATAAGGTTAAGGGTGTAATCACCGGTGTGGTTGACTATGGGGCGTTTGTCAACGTCGAAGGCATCGAAGGCCTGATTCATATATCGGAAATTAGCTGGGAACGTGTCAATAACCCAAGTGACTATGTAAAAGTCGGGCAATCAGTTGATGCCAAGATTATTGCAATCGACAAAGAGCGTCTGAGCTTGAGCCTCAAACAACTTCAAGAAGATCCATGGTTGAAGGAAGTTGATCAGTTCGGCAAAGGTTCCGAGGTAGAAGGTACAGTAACACGTATTACGCCGTTTGGCGCATTCGTACAACTTAGTCCATCGGTTGAAGCCTTGGTGCATGTGTCTGAGCTCGGAGAAAGCGAAAGTGCTGATCCGGAAAAAGTCTTCAAGCTTAACGAACGTAAAATGTTCCGCGTGCTAGATGTCGACAAAGATAGTCGCAAGATTAGTCTAAGTTTGAAAAAGAAATAACATTCCTGTAAATCGGGGAGGATTACCAAATCGTCCCCGAGAACACAGAAATTATAAGCGAAAGGAGCTGAGTTTATGGCGGTGAAGACAGTACAAGTTCCAGATATGGTGACCGTCGGAGAACTTGCTCAGACGCTAGATATACCTGTTACGAAGTTGGTTGGCGAGCTGTTTAAGAACGGCATAGTAGCAACAATAAATCAACAAATTGATACAGAGACAGCTCAAATTATCGTAGATGAGTTAGGCTTAGATGTGCAGCTAGAGGCCGAAGAAGTTGGTCCAATCGTCAAAGAAAGTCAACATGAACTGTCAGAATTTGCTGTAGAGCGTCCACCAATTGTTGCGGTTATGGGTCACGTTGATCATGGCAAGACTACTTTACTCGATGCAATTTTGGACACAAAGGTTCAGGAAGGCGAAGCTGGGGGTATAACTCAACATATTAGCGCCTATCAGACGATGCGTAACGGTCGCTCGATTACATTGCTCGACACTCCAGGTCATGAAGCATTTGCAGCCTTGCGCCAGCACGGCGCAATATTGACCGATGTTGTAATAATTGTAATTGCAGCAGATGATGGGGTGAAGCCTCAGACGGTTGAAGCTATCAAATTCGCTCAATCAGCGAACGCTAAGATTGTTGTAGCAATTACTAAATCAGACAAAGACACGGCCAATATCGATCGCGTCAAAGCTCAACTGGCTAGCGAATACAACATGAACCCTGAAGAATGGGGTGGAGACACCCTGATGGTGGATGTTAGTGCCAAGACTGGTCACAACCTTGATAAATTGTTAGACCTCGTATTACTTGTCGCCGACATAGAAGAGCTGAAGGCTGATGTTGATGTTCCCGCAGAAGGATTAGTTATAGAATCACATATGGAAACGGGCAGGGGGCCGGTTGTCAGTATGTTAGTTGACCATGGGGAATTAAAACCAGGTCAATTTGTTGTATCTGGTACAACATATGCTAAGGTTCGTACACTCATAGATTATGCTGGACGACCGATCAAGCTAGCTGGACCAGCTACGCCGGCAACAGTCACTGGTTTCAAAGAAATTCCGAGTTTTGGTGATCGATTTGTTGTCGCAAAAAACGAGAAAACTGCTCGAAATCTAGTAGAAAAACATCGGTTAAATCAACAGCATGAAGCGGTTCACTCTCGAGTGACTGGTGCTGATCTGTTGAGGATGATGAACAAGAGTGACGAAACTCAAGATATTAACGTCGTGGTACGCGCTGACGTACAGGGGTCGTTGACATCAGTTACCGACAGTCTAAAACTGATGGAAAACGAAGAACTTAACATGCGAATTATCAGTACAGGTGTAGGTAATATTACCGAAAATGATGTTCGACTTGCGCAGAGTGCTGATGCGATTATCTATGGTTTTAATGTTAAATTGCCACCTACTGTTAAACGTATGGCTATGCGAGTTAAGGTGAGTGTTAGGATATTTAACGTCATCTATGAGTTGCTTGACGACGTCAAAGAAGTGATGGAGAGTAAACTAGCTCCTGAAGTAGTAGAATCGGTGGTTGGCACTCTTCGGATTATGGCAATTTTTCGAACCACGAGAGACAGCGTAATCTGTGGCGGGGAAGTTCTTTCTGGTAAGATTACTCCGTCAGCGTTAGCTCGTGTAGTTCGCGACAAGACAGAGGTTATCGCAGAAGTAGAAGTGAAGCATGTACAACGACAACAGCAAGAAGCCAAGGAAGTTTTCGAAGGAGAACAGTGCGGTCTTGAGTTGAAGACTAAAAGTAAAATTCAATTAGTTGAAGGTGATCGTCTAGAGCTATTTACGCGAGAGCTAAAAACGCGACATCTGTAGTTTCTCTTACCAAATAAAACAACCCCTTCTTTTTACGGAAGGGGTTGTTTTTATATGAAGCTCTAGTAGCGGTCAGTTGCTGGAGCGTTTTAGTTATGAGCTTTCTTGAGCGCACGACGCGAATTAAGATAGCTATATGCGCCATAACCAAGCGCGCTGGACCCGACAATATTGCCTATAAACTCTGCTGGACCAGTGCTTGGGATCTCCGTAGGAGCGCCTTTTGGAGCATCACAGTCTGCAAGGTTTTTTGAATATTTGTTGCTGTCATATTCAGACTCTTTTATAGTTACGATTTTCTTATCGTCCAAACGACATACCTCAATCGGTTTGCAGTCTGCAGGATTTTTAGAGTACTTGCTTGAATCGAATTCTGACTCCTTGATCGTAACAGGGTATTTGTTGTCACTTAGACGACAAACTTCAATAGTTTTTTCGACAGGGATACACTCTGTGGTTACTATAACCACTGCATCATCTGACTTAGGGCCAGCGGCAGTTGTAACTGTAGCAACATTTTTCAAGGTATTTACACCACAGGCTAAGACGTCTTTGTTAACGACTTTTGCGCTGAAACGTACCCAGGCATCAGATCCTGGAGTGTAACTGCCGATGTTTATACCAACACCTGTCACATTGTCTGAGACTTGTTTTGGTGTCTGGTTATTGGCATTTGCTAGAACCGTTGAGCCAGGCACATAAGTGAGTCCTGTAGGCAAAACGTCCTTGACGGTGACATTTTCTTGAGTTAGATCGCCAGTGTTTTTATAGCGAATCAAGAAATCCACAGTTTCACCAGGGTTAGCTGTGTAGCTTTCGGTCCATCCACCGCTGTCGGTGGTGTGTTTACGGACTTCTTTGCTCATAGTAAAAGTAGTATCTTTTACCTTGAATCGGAATTTTATGTAACCTGCGAATTCTAGACAGCCGCGCCATTTGCCATCGAGAGCTTGGTCACCTATGGCTACGCCACTAGTGATTATACTATCGCTTAGCGAGGTATCTAAGAAATGAGTTTTGATACGCGCAGAATTGTTTATAAATTCTAGGTGTACCGTTCCATCACTGGTCAGATTAGCGCTGTCCCAGATTTCGCTCGGGTTAGCGTTGCTAGAAGTTAGGAAACCATTGATAGTTGCGTTTCCAGTTACGCTAGCGGGTAGGGCTGCGCGGATTTTGACGTCTTTGGCAATTCCCACACCACTGGCGTTATATTCACTACCAGCGTTGTTGTGTACATACATTTGGACTTCGTATTCATGGCCAGGGGTCAGTTTCATACTGCCGTTGTAGCCACTACCTGCGGTCACGTCTTTTATGGTTGTGAACTCGCGTTCGTACCCATAGTTAGGGTTGCCGTCGATTGAGTTGAATGTTACATACGTAAAAGCGTTTGGCCAGGTTTTAATCTCGCGATCGGTTGGTCCCCATGCGAAAGTAGCAGCAGTTGCAGTTAAAGCTACAACTAAAGCACTTACGATAGCGAACGACTTTGGTACATAACGCAGTTTTTTTAGTAGATTCATGATTAAATCTCCTTTATATTAAAAACATACGGTTTTAATAAATTATTTAGTAATTTTTATGAATTTTATGGTTGGGGGTCGTGTGTTTGTCGGGTCGGATTGTTAACGTACTTCATGCTTCATATGAAGTTCCCACCAACCTGAACAGAGAATAGATTATCATATACATTATATCACAAACGTCTATGTTGTGTCAAATCATGTCTTAGCACATTGTTTGGTTTGATCGCCACGGCGACTCTTGATCTATCTGGATAGATAGTAAGAGTCGCCGTGGGCGATGATGTGCGGATAGCTAGTCATCTCGGGCTATGTTAGCCCGAGGGTTGGATCTACGGTGCCGGCGCAGATCCGTCGTTCAACGATGTGTCTTCGGCAGGCAAGTCTGACGTGCCTCCGTCCGGCGGGGCGGGTTCTCCGCTGTCCGGTAGGAGGGGTGTCGGTTGCGGCGCCGGTCGGGTCGCCTCTGGCGAAGGATCATTACTCTCTGGTTGAGAGTCTTGCTCCGCCGGTGGTGCCGAGGGCTTGGTCGGCGACGGTTCCGGTGCCGGTTCCGTCGTTGTAGTCGGTTCCGGTGCCGGTTCCGTCGTTGTAGTCGGTTCCGGTGCCGGTTCCGTCGTTGTAGTCGGTTCCGGTGCCGGTTCCGTCGTTGGTGGCGTCGTCGGTGGTGCCGGTGGTGCTGGCGGTGCCGGCGGTTGTGCCGGTGCTGTTGGTGTCATTGGCACTCCCTCAACTGTCCGAGAAATCTCGGCCATCTGAGGAGCTTCCGCCGGGCCAGTCGGCGTCTCCGCCACAGGAGTTCGCAACTGCAAGTTGCAGGCGGTCCTGAGGTTGAGGACGCGTACTGTGCCGTCGGCGTATGTCATCGTGGAGCGGAGAACGTTGGCACGTCCCTTGTCGTAGATGTCGTGGTTTACTACCCTAGGCACGCCGTTAGCCGTGTTGGTGAGCACTCCGAGGGAGTGATACCACCCTGGGTCGATGGATGTGAACTCATGGTGGGCATTGTCGAACCCGTTCATGATTTCGTCAACCATCTTGTCCCACTGGTCTTGGTTGCCGGCCTTACCCTGCTCGATAAGCTCGAGAACCTTGGCGTCTGCCGTCTCGGAGGACATCTTGTAGTCCACATACTCCCGATACTTCTGGAGCATCCACGCTGGATCGCACCACCCTTGGTCGTGAATGCTCTGACGAGCACCCTCGACTGTCGAGGCGGTGAAGGCCGGTCCGTAACTGTAGGGTCCACGCTTGTCTGGCTCGAAAGCCAAGAAGCTAGGACCACCGTTCGGACCGTTCGTCCGGCATACATACTTGGTGTCCGGTACCGGTTCCGGTACCGGAGGCGGAGGCGGTGGTTCGTAACAGGCTTTACCGCTCAGCCGAGGCTGAACGGTAACGTCATCTGACAGGTCGCGACTCAGGGCGTACCCCTTGTCGGCTACGAGTCGGACGGTGTACGCACCAGGCGTTGCCGGCATTTTCACCGGCATCCACTCGTCGTCGACGAGCCATTCCCACGTTGTATTATCAACCTCAAGCAAGACAAGCTCGCCATCGGCGTCACACGTGGGGTCCGTCACCTCCGGATTCATCTCGTTTGTCACTTCGATGACTTCCACAGGCACCAACTGGCCGTCCTCACAGAGGTAACCCATCTGCAAGAGATCGGCTTTGTTGCCGACGATCTTCGACTCGACATCGTAGTTTGTTGCCCCAATGTCTTTGTCGAATTCATAGGCCTGCAGGTTGGTACACAGACTTTGTGCATCTCCTGCAGCGACCTGTTCAGTGTTCAGGATCCATGGCACGCCGATTAGGCCAACCACGACGCTCGCCACGAGCAAAATTCTCGTGTACGCATTCGAGAGGTTCATTTTAACTCCTTCCGATGAACCATACTCAGTTGTGGTTGCGGTTGTGGTTGCGTGGCGGGATTCCTGCCGCCAGCGCAGCGAACACGAGGGCCACGATGATGACACCCGGAGTTGCGAGGCTCGCGAATCCCCAGTTGTATTTCGCTCCGAGGAAGAGCCCGATGCCAATCACCACGACGAACGTGATGATTGAAGCCAGCCAGTTGTTGCGGTTGGCGTGGAAGCGATCGCCCATTTCGTAGAGGCCGGGCCTCGCTGCCTGAACAAGCCTGCCGTTGGTCGCGTCGTACTGTGCTGGTGTGCCGTACATGACTTGCTCCATAGCCTCTGGGTAAGGCGGGATGGAGTGCTGTACGAGCCTGCCGGTGTTCGGGTCGAAACGGTCAGGTCGGCCGTGTAGGATCGGATCGATTGCGGATTCGACTCCGCTGATCCGACCTTCGACTCGACTCAGCCGCTTCTCGAGGCGCTTGACCTCTTTGGCCGAGCGCTTCAGCTCAGCCTTGACGTCGGCTTCTGAGAGGAGCTTGGCCGCTCCGCCCGTCGTCCGAACGACGCTACTGAACAAGTTGTCGGCTTTTGCTCGCATGGCCTTGGCCTCGGCCTTGTGACCGTTGGTCTCGAGCCTCTCGGCTGCGCGCTGCATGAGCGCAAAAACCTTGCGAACTTCGACCAACGAACCCTTGGCGTTGAGGAGGGCTGCGTGTACGTCACCGTACAGCTTGGCCATCTGACTGATTGTGAGGGACATGGTGGTTTCCTTTCTCCCGCTGGGAGTGTTGGCGGGGCATCAGCCCCTGACGAATCAGGGGGCCGGATGGCCCCAAGTACTGTCCCGGCGGGATCGGGGCAGTACATCTAGCGAAGAAAAATCATCGTCAGATGCACTACCCCAATCATCGAGGAAGGAAAACCAATAGTTTACTAGCTAAATGCACATATATTACTACGCGAGCTACGAGTCCACCAACCAAAAAGGCAAGAGGGACTCAGTCTGCTCTAGCGCAGCGAGGCTTAACCGTTATTTACTGCACTGATATTTATGGATTTGCGAACATATATATTTTGTATACAGGTAACAGTTTAGCCACGCTACGCTAGAAACGCACAGCAATATGCTATAGCATGATTTGACACATATACTATGTGTCTGCCAGGTTGTGAACGTTCTTCATCTCCCGATACTAGCGAGATTAACATGTTGTTCCACCCCAAGACTCGCAAATCGTTGACTTACACATACTATCATATAAAACATACAATGTCAATGCTTTCGTAGTAACTCACCACCTTTGCAACATCCCTTGAACCAAAAAAGGTAGGCGTCCTAAACTGTAAAGATCACTACATCTAACAGAAAGGAGCCTACC
>RZYF01000021.1 GCA_010014665.1 Candidatus Saccharimonadota bacterium
CCTTGTAATTCTTTAACAAGAACATTGAAGCTTTCGGGGATTTTTGGCCCAGTAATTTCTTGGTTCTTGATTATAGCTTCATAGGCTTTAGCACGACCATAGACATCATCTGATTTGATCGTCAGCATTTCCTGCAGTGTCGTAGCAGCCCCGTAAGCTTCGAGTGCCCAGACTTCCATTTCTCCAAACCTTTGACCACCGTTCTGAGCTTTACCGCCGAGAGGCTGTTGCGTAACCATAGTGTATGGACCAGTCGAACGAGCATGGATCTTGTCGGCAATCATGTGGTGAAGTTTGATTATATACATGTTACCAACCGTTGTTTTTTCAAGAAAAGCTTCGCCAGTCAGACCATCAAATAACTGCACCTTACCGTCTTCTGGTAGACCAGCCCTTACTAGTTCAGACTGAATATCATTTATAGGCACACCGTCAAATGGTGCTGTAATAACTTTATAGCCAAGAGCACGCGCCGCCATACCGAGGTGAGTTTCAAATAACTGGCCAAGATTCATACGACTAGGCACTCCAAGCGGATTAAGAATAACGTCAACGGGTGCACCATTTTCCATAAACGGCATATCAGCTTCTGGTAATATTCGAGCGACTACACCCTTGTTGCCGTGTCGTCCAGCCAGCTTATCACCGACAGCTACTTTACATAGCTGAGCGACAAATATCTGAATTTGCATCAACACACCAGCTTTTAGTTCGTGGCCGTTTTCGCGACTAAACACACGAACGCCCACAACCTTCCCGTGTTTGCCGTTACCCATTCGCTGAGAAGTATCACGTACATCTTTGGCTTTTTCACCGAAAATAGCACGAAGTAGCCGTTCTTCACTACTTAGCTCCTGTTCACCTTTAGGCGTTATCTTACCCACTAACACATCGCCGGACTTAACTTCAGCACCAACACTGACAATACCATTTTCGTCTAGGTGACGTAGGCTTTCTTCGGAAACGTTCGGAATATCTCGGGTCACGATCTCTGGCCCTAATTTTGTTTCACGAACTTCTACCATAAAATCATCTATATTTATGCTGGTTAATTCATCGTCACGTACCAAACGGTCGCTCAAAATAATCGAGTCATCCATGTTGTAACCGTTCCAAGGCATAAATGCGACTACAAAATCGCGACCTAGTGCGAGTTCACCGTCAGCTATGGACGCACCTTCGATCAAAACGTCACCCTTGGTAACATGATCACCACGACGTACTTTAACTTTTTGATTAATCGAACGGTCGTCGTTACTCTGCTCAAAGTGAGTTACGTGATAAGAGACAATTTCCTTAGGACTGTACTTGACCCTAACTTCATCACCATCAGCTTTTACGATTTCACCATCATCACGGGCTACGATAAGCTGTGATGTGTTGCGAGCAATATCAGCTTCAACACCAGTACTTACGATTGGCGATGATGTTTTTACTAACGGTACCGCCTGACGTTGCATGTTTGAACCTGTTAGATTACGATCGATACGGTTTTTTTCAACAAATGGCACCAAAGCCGCGGTTGTTCCGATTACCTGCATCTTACTAGCGTCCATGTAGGTTACATCACTAGAGTCAACCTCAGCCGGGAATAGGTTTTTACGGACTGACACACGATCTTCAGTGAAAGTATGATCATCATTGAGAGCATTACCTGCTTCGGCTATAATCTCTAAAGCTTCTTCAGCGGCATCTAAATATACAACGTCGTTGGTAACTTTACCTTTAGTAACCTTTCGATAAGGTGCTTCGATAAAGCCATATTCGTTGATACGAGCATAGCTAGCAAGGTTAAGCACTAGACCGACGTTACCACCTTCTGGGGTTTCGATTATACAAATGCGTCCATAATGAGTCGGGTGGGCGTCACGAACATCTAGTCCGGCTCGCTCGCGGCTAAGACCTCCTGGTCCCATAGAGCTCAGACGACGTTTGTGTGATAACTCGGAAAGAGGATTAGTTTGATCCATAAACTGGCTAAGCTGCGAGCTTGCGAAGAATTCGCGAACTGCGGCAACAACCGGTCGAGCATTAATCAATTGATTTGGTGTTACATTCTCGATATCGCTAACACTCATACGATCTTTGGTATTTCGCTCCATACGCAACATACCAATACGAAACTGTCGAGCGACTAGTTCACCCACTAGCTTGATACGACGATTATGTAAAGCATCAATATCGTCAGCTGGTTCTTGAGTGTTGTTTAAACGAATAACTTCAGAAATAATCGCTACTAGATCATCCACGCGCAATATACGGTTCTCGGCTATATTAGGTATGTCCATACCTAGGCGTTGATTCATTTTGTAACGACCAACTCGGCTGAGATCAAATCTTTTGAAATCAAAGAACATCCGCTCAACCATGTTGCGGGCATTTTCGACAGTTACAAGGTCACCAGGACGTAGACGGCGATAAACCTCCACTAGAGCCTCATTGGTGCCTTTTGCTGGGTCTTTTTCAAGTGTGGCGTCGATATAGTTTGTGGCGCCCGTGTCAACATCTTTGAAAAGTTCTCGAATAGATTTTTCGGTACCAAAACCAAACGCCCTTAGTAGAGTTGTAACCGCTATCTTACGACGACGGTCAATTTTGACATACATCACTCCACTAGCATTAGTTTCAAATTCAAGCCATGCACCGCGTCCAGGTATTAATTTGGCACCATAGCTTTTACGTTCACCGTGTTGGTCAGATGTAAAGAAAACACCGCTAGAACGAATTAGCTGGCTTACAACTACACGTTCAGCGCCATTTATAACGAATGATCCGCGTTCGGTCATCCATGGATAATCACCTAAATATATTTCTTGTTCTTTTACTTCACCAGTGACTTTGTTGGTTAATTCAACAGTTGCTTTGAGTGGCGCGTCAAAACTTATATTGTTTTCGCGAGCATATACTTCAGTGATTTTAGGTTGCTCGAATCTGTAATCTTTAAACCTAAGCTCAAGTTTTTGGCCTGTATAGTCCTCTATCGGGTTAATTTCAGCAAAAATTTCGCTGAGTCCTGTGTCAACTAACTCTTTCCAAGAATCAAGTTGATGGGTTATCAAGTTAGGTAGGTCCAAAACGTGATCTTGACTAGTAAAGATCTTACGTTTTGCCACCTGATGCCTGAGGGCTGAATTTGCCATTTATCACCTAGACTTTCTCCGATAGTTTCTGGCCCGAACCCTAGTAGTCCAGGCATAAATAACTCCGGTTATTCAGTAAAATAATTGTTATAAACTGGCGCCGAAGTTCACTAGTGGTGGGTACCAAACACGCAAAAAACGCCTCGCCAACGGCGTGCATATATATGTACCCTAACTATACAATCTTCATCACACTTAATTTTATACCTGCTATACATTCTTGTCAATAGGTAGATAGTGTAACTTGTTGTAATAAGTACTTAGGTATCATATGTTTAAAGTTAGAAAATTTAGTCATTAATTATTCTTAACTACCTTATCAATCAAACCATATTTGACTGCTTCATCAGCACTCATCCAGAAGTCACGTTCCATATCGACAGAAACTTTATCGCGTTTTTGTCCAGTATGCATAGTCATGATGTCAATTAATTTGTTCTTAAGTAATACGCCTTCTTTTAAACTAATTTCTTGATCGGTTATCTGACCCTGTAATCCACCATGAGGTTGATGCATCATCACGCGGGAGTTTGCGAGCATATGACGCTTTCCCTTAGCACCTCCTGCTAATAAGATAGCTCCAAAACTTGCTTGCAAACCGATACCGTATGTGGCTACGTCTGGTTTAATAAACTGCATTGTGTCATAAATCGCTAGTCCGTCGTACACACTCCCGCCAGGGCTGTTGATATAGAGAGAAATATCTTTTTTAGGGTCTTCGTAGGCTAAATGTAGAAGTTGCGCCACAACAATATTGGCCGTGTGCTCGTTAACTTCCTCACCTAAAAAAATGATTCGTTCTTTAAGTAGACGTGAATATATATCATATGCACGCTCGCCATCATAACTTTTTTCTACAACTGTCGGGACCAAATAATTCTTCATAAAACTCCTCCGTAGTAAATTCATTTTACAGTATATTTAGCACTCGTACAAGTTGAGTGCTAAATATTGGTTAATTTAAAATTACTGGCTAGGAGTTAAGTTCGACTAATCTATCTAATGTTTTTTCAGTCAGCACACGGTTGGCTATATCACGACGTGATTCTGGTGTCTCCAACTGATCTTTCATGTTCGGAAACTGCTGCTGCATCTCACTGAGTCGCATTTCTAGTTCGTCCTTGGAAACTTGGATCTTCTCTATTTTGGACAGTTCAGATAGTACAAGCCCTGACTGAACGCGACGTATTGCGGTATCTTTGAATTCTTTATTACGCCATTCATCCTCATCTTTGTAGCCCATCTGTTCTATATATTGTTCAGGGGTTGTACCACGGTACATCAGGTTTTGTTTGAAGTCTTGTTCAACAGAACGCATCTGGTCATCAACAAGTAGTTGTGGTACAGGTACGTTAGATAGTTTAACCAGTGCACCAATCAAATCGTCTTTATAGGTATCAATTGACTGTCGCTCGTTTTGGTTCACAAGCTCTCGACGAACGTCGTCTAGTAATTCTTGCTTAGTTTTAAAAGGACCGACCTTGGCAGCAAAAGCATCATCAAAATCCGGTAAGCTAACAGTTTGAATTGCTTTTATAGTGACTTCAAATACGATTGGCTGACCGGCTAAATGCTTAGCGTGGTAATCTTTTGGAAACTTCAGTGGTACGTCGAATTTATCACCAACTTTATGACCAACGATTGCATCTTCAAAGCCAGGTATAAATGTATTTGAACCCAATGTTATCGGGTAATCAGTTGCGGTGCCACCATCAAAAGGTTCGCCGTCTTTTTTGCCTACAAAATCTATTGTGACTTCATCTTTGAGTTTGGCGGCTACTTTAGAATCTTGTTTTTCGGCAGAATTAGCTCGCAGTCTCTCGATAACTTCGTCAATGTCTTTTTGGTCAACTTTTTTAATTGTCTTTTTGACTTTAAGTTTTCTGTAATCTCCTAGTTTTATATCCGGCAGAACTTCTACTACAGCGCTGTACTCAGCTTCGGTATAAGGCACGAATTTCTTTAGTTCAATTTTAGGCTGATCAAGAACGCGTAAATCTTCAATCGTAACGATCTCATTCATACTATCGTTGATAGCGTGTTCGACAACCTCGTTGGAGAGAATATTAGGTTCTAGATGTTTTTCAGCTACGTTGGCTGGTACTTTACCTTTTCTAAATCCGGCAACTTTAATATCACGCGACAAAAATTTAAGAGTGGTAGCCTTAGCTGTCGCAAGGTCTTCCGAACTAAGTGTGACGACCAGCTCTATTTGAGTATCAGAAATTTTCTTTAAAGTGTGTTTCATATTATATATTTTAACATATTTACAGATGTAATATAAGAGTGCTAACAAATTAGATTATATATTCAGGGTAAAATATCGGTAACAAAAAAGGACATCCGCTATAGATGCCTTTTTTGGTAATATAAACTTTGTTGTTCTAGCGCTTCGAGAACTGTTCACGTTTACGAGCACTGCGTAGACCGTATTTTTTACGCTCTTTTTCGCGTGGATCACGTTTGATAAATCCGGCTTTTTTGAGAGCTGGACGTAACGTTTCATCGAGTTCAGTCAATGCACGAGCAACAGCGTTTTTCGCAGCGTCAACTTGACCACTTGTGCCACCACCTGAGATAACAAGGCTAACGTCAAAGTTTTTCTGTTTACTAACAAGTGCTAGTGGATCTGTTAATTCAGCAATCAACGTGCTGTTGCCGTCTAGATATTCTTCGGCGGTTTTGCCATTGATTGTTATGACTCCCTTGCCACCACTCAAACGAGCGCGAGCTGTCGCACTCTTGCGGCGACCAAGACCATAGAAATATTCATTCTTAGCCATTATTTAACCTCCAGTTTTACTGGTTTTTGTGCATTATGTGTATGCTCAGCACCACCAAACACACGAAGCCTTGCTAAGCGATCAGTGGCAAGTTTGTTTTTAGGAAGCATACCCTTAACAGCCTTTTCGATTATCTTCGAACTGCCAAGTACTCGTTGCTCTTTTAGTGATCGTTCTTTGAGACCACCCGGAAAACCACTGTGTCGATAATAAGTTTTGGCAGATTCTTTGTCGCCGGTTACTACTAAATTATCGGCGTTAATTACTATCACATAATCTCCGTCATCAACATGTGGCGTGTAAGTAGGTTTATATTTGCCGATTAGACGTGAAGCCACTACGGACGATAATCGACCGAGTGGCACTTCGGCTGCATCTACAATCACCCATGTACGGTTAATATCAGCTGGTTTAAGTGTAAAGGTTTTATTCATAATCTATCGCTCCCCGCTCTTTCGAACCGTACTGACTGGTTTTTGTGACAAATGCTTATCTACAGCCTTAACAGCCTTTGGAGCTGCTGCTCGAGCAGTTTTGTTGTCGGCTTTTTTAGGTTCGACTTTTTCTATCTGTGCTTTAGATGGTTCTGCTTTTACTACAGACTCATATACATCATCAACGAACTCAACGCGTGCCATCTGGGCGTTGTCACCAACCCGTAAACGAGTTCGTACAATCCGCAAGTGACCACTGTTACGCAAAATTAATTTTGGTGCTATTTCGTCAAATAACTTTCGAGCTGTGTCAAGATTCAAGAGACCTGCTATAACTTGACGGCGATTATGCAATCCACCTTTTTTGGCTTTAGTAATCAGACGTTCGGCATATGGAACAATCTCTTTGGCTTTAGGTAACGTCGTCTCGATTGTGCCATGATCTACTAGATTAGTAACTAGTCCTTTGATAAGAGCTCGACGTTGATCGGTTTCTCGTCGAAACTTACGTCCTTTATATCCGTGTCTATGCATATACTAGAACTCCATCCCTGCCAGCGCGTCTTTGACCTCGTCTAAGGCTTTGCTGCCAAAACCTTTGAGTTCACGCAAATCAGTTTCACTCAATGTCACGAGATCGTTAATGATACGAATGTCGTTGTTGATCAACGCGTTGGTTGTACGCGCACTCAAATTCATTTCTTCAATTGACATCATCAAATGGCTAGCATTTTCATCACTACTGACAGCTAAACTAGGGCCAGCTTCAACACGGGTTGATCCAGCTAGTGCTGTATATTGGTTGACCAAAATAGCAGCAGCTTCCTCAAAAGCATCAGTAGGCGTGATTGTCCCATCAGTATCGATAGTAAGCAATAGCTTATCTAAATCAGTGTTTTGACCAACACGGGTATTCTCAACTTTGTAGCGAACCCGCTGGACAGGACTGAAAAAGGCGTCAAGCGCTATCATGTCGCTGTGAATACGTGCCTCACTAGATTCTTCGAGTGTTCGATAACCACGTCCTGATTCGACTACGAAATGCATCGTGACTGAACCTTTAGGATCATCAATCGTACAGATTACCTGCTCTGGGTTAACAATTTCCACATCAGCAGTCAATTTGATATCTCCTGCAGTTACGGTACCGGATCCTTTTTTCGTCAACGATAGCTCGACAGGGCTGTCGCTATCGCTCTTGAGACGAATCGACTTTACATTTAGCATAATATCGACAACGTCTTCGACAACACCAGGTATAGTTGTAAATTCATGGCTTATACCTTCGACACGAAAGGCAGACATAGCAGCACCTCGAATGCTCGAAAGTAATACGCGACGTAAACTATTTCCTAGTGTCATACCGTATCCGGTGTGCAGTGGTTCAACTACGAAAGTCGCACTAGTTGCACTATGCTCATCGATTTGGGCTAGGGTTGGGTTATGGATTGCTTGTGACATATATATTGCCTCCGTTTCTTTAGCGCGAGTAATACTCGACGATGAGTTGTTCGTTAATATCTGCTTCGGTTTCTGCACGAGTTGGCAGTCCGGTTATTGTAATAGTCATGTTTTTTGGATCGCTTTTCATCCAGCCGAAGGTTGGTTGATTAGCATCTTTGGCGATTTCAGCTAAACCTTTGAAATAACCGCTACTAACACTTTTGGGGCGTACAGTTATAACGTCACCGGCCTTAAGCCGAATCGATGGTATATCGACCCGCCGACCGTTTAGCATAAAATGACCGTGACTAACTAGCTGGCGTGAAGCCCGTCGTGAAAGTGCAAAACCTGCGCGATATACAGCATTATCCATACGACGTTCCAGAAGTTGCAACAAGATCTCACCAGATTTACCTTCGGCCCGAACTGCTTCTTTCATGAGCAAGCTGAACTGTTTTTCAAGTAGGCCAAACAAACGACGAACTTTTTGCTTTTCGCGAAGTTGTTGAGCGTACATACTAACTTTGCCTTGACGGCCACCTGAATGTTGACCAGGTATACCACTCTTACGAGCCATTATTTTGTGCGCTTTAGGGTGCAAAGCATAGCCTTCGCGACGGCTTTGCTTGACGATAGGACTTCTATCTCGTGCCATTTAGCCTCTCCTTGCTTTTGGTGGACGAGTACCTCCATGAGGTATACCAGTCACATCTTTGATACTTTC
This sequence comes from Candidatus Saccharimonadota bacterium, assembly GCA_010014665.1. Classification (GTDB taxonomy): domain Bacteria; phylum Patescibacteriota; class Saccharimonadia; order Saccharimonadales; family Saccharimonadaceae; genus JAPUDS01. The sequence continues at coordinate 8,525 of RZYF01000021.1, forward strand.
AACACTGATTCCAGCACTCTGGAGAGTACGGATAGCGGCGTCACGGCCTAGGCCGACACCTTTGACGAATACGTCGACTTTGACTAAACCATACTGAGTCTTGACATACTCGGCAGCTTTTTCGCTAGCTATCTGAGCCGCGTAAGCTGTGCCTTTTTTGCTTCCTTTGAAACCACAGGCTCCGGCGCTCGACTGAGCCAGAACATCACCTTTATTGTCAGTAAACGACACTATAGTGTTATTGAATGTTGCCTGAACATGCAACTGACCAGTTGGAACTGATCGGCGCTGCTTTTTTTTCGACTTGGTAGTCGGCTTTGTAGTTGCTTCTGCCATATAGTTTTCCTTTAGGTCTTAGATGCTGCTTTAGGTTGTGATCCGCCAACTGCAATACGTTTACCGCGGCGTGTACGACTGTTAGTACGAGTTCGTTGACCACGACTTGGTAAGTTCTTTTTGTGGCGTTCGCCTCTGTATGACTGAATGTCTTTAAGGCGCTTAACGTTACCGGCAACTATGCGTTGAAGATCACCTTCAACCGTATAGTTAGCGTCTATTTCATCGCGAATCTGTTTAAGTTCGTCTTCAGTAAGATCCTTGACTCGCGTTGTAGGATCAATCTTAGTGGCAGCTAGAATATTTGCGGAATGCTTAGGACCAATACCAAAAATGTATCGAAGCGCAATCTGCACTTGTTTCTCGCTGGGTATTACGACGTTTGCTATTCGTGCCATAGTTATTTAACCTTGCCTCTGCTTGTTCTTCGGTTTCTTTTTGTTGATAACATATAGTCGGCCTTTACGGCGGACGATAATGTCATCGGGACTGATTTTTTTGACACTGGCTCGAACCTTCATGTAGTGCCCTTGCCTCCCGTTAAATTTAATCCTTTAGTCGGAAGCTGATTCTGCCCTTTGTAAGATCATAAGGGGTTAACTCAACCTCGACCTTATCACCCGGCACTAAACGTATGTAGTGCTTTCGCATCTTACCTGACACGTGAGCGATAATATTATGTCCATTTTCCAATTCGACCTTAAACTGAGCATTTGGCAGAGATTCTACCACTACCCCTTGTAGTTTGATGACTTCTTTGGTATTGGACATAAGTTACAAGTAAGCATTGTACACGAATAATTATCGCTTGTAAACAGATACGAGCAATTTCGAGCAATTTTTCTCGTTTTTGATGTTAATTAATTGTAATTTCATTTTATCACGACCACCCAGATAATCAAACGACACCTGAACTGGAGTTGAGACCTGCTATTGACTAATACTATCTAAATCTTATGGCTATATATGACGAAGCGCCCCAGTTGGGGCGCTATATTTCGTCAATAGGTAGTTTATTCTCGAATCCGAGTGTGCGGGGTCGCTTGGCTTTGGAAGCCAGAGTGCGACCCCGCACACATGTCGAGGGACAGCTGCTGGAGCCCGCTCTTCAGCGGGCTAGCGCCTCTCCTGGTCCAGGCGGCAAATCATGTAGATTACCACAGGACTCCTTCCTCATGTGATCAGTGCGGACGTGTCAGCCGGTGATGGCCGCGGTGGTGGTGTTGCTGATGATGGTGATGCAGCTGAAGGTTCCCTTGTTGTCGCCGACGGTGGCGAACGACAGGAACTGGTCAGCGGTGGGCGGGCCGATGTTGCCGAGTTTGAAGCCATTTCCGATCATGGATGTTGTTCCTTCCCCTGCCGTAGCAGAGATTGAGGATTAGGCTTGCGCCTGGACTGGATCGAGAGAGAAATTTCAGAGAAAAGTTTCCCGAGCCGAGCAATATTTTAATTTGTATAAAATACTATTCGGCGCGGAAAACTAACAAAACTACATATTAACGTGCAACAAGGAACAAATACTCAACTTGTAGCTAGTAAATTATGATACTTCTATTGTGATGGTTTGTCAACATTTAAGTAATTTTCAATAATTTTTTTCGGTTTAACTCCTTAAAATCACATGCCCAACCATGAATTTTCGGCTCATTTAGCTTCTTTAACTAGATTCTAGAATCTAGAGTAAAGTATCTAGAGTCTAGGGTCTAGATGTTAGAATCTATCCTGCAAACGTCCTAGTACTCGTCGTAAGTAACCATCAGAGCACGTGAATTGATCTGACGAATTGTCTCAAGGGCGACCGATACGACAATCAAGAGTCCCGTACCACCAATTGCTAGATTGGTCACGCTGACATTCATTTGT
>RZYF01000090.1 GCA_010014665.1 Candidatus Saccharimonadota bacterium
TGAATGGATGGTGGTTTACAAAGCACTGTACGATACTGGTGAAAATCCAAATACTTGGGCGCGAACCTATACTGACTTTACGGCTGGATTACCTGACGGTAGGAAACGGTTTATGAAGGTTGACGAGTAGTCTGGCGCTCAATCAATATATAGCTTTCTAGTATATATTTCTTCTGGATATAGATGAGATTAAAAAAATTGATGTAAATTGGCTTATAAAATCAAAACAACCCTTGAAAACAAGGGTTGTTTTGCTAGATTTATCTAGAACTACCAGCTGCGCTGACGGAATGAACCGCCACCACCGCTACCGCGGCGATCGTCGCCACCAAAGTCACGGCGAGGCTTATCGTCTTTTGGACGAGCTTCGCTGACAATGATGTTACGACCGTCGAGTTCGCTGTTGTTTAGCTTTTCGACTGCTGCGTCAGCTTCTTTGTCATCGTCGAATTCGACGAAACCAAAACCGCGTGAGCGGCCGCTGTCGCGATCGGTAACTACCTTGGCGCTAGCAACGGTACCACACTGAGCAAAATGAGCTTGTAGGCTATCGTCAGTGGTGCCCCATGCTAGGCTACCTATAAAAAGTTTTTTGGACACGTATATTTTCCTTCGTTATCTCAAGTTTCAGTTCGACCAGCGAGAGTTACCTTGCAACGAAGTTTCCTTTACGCTATCCTGAACACACTTAGTTAAGCACATTTAACAATAAATAGCTATAGTGAAATAACAAAACTTTTACTAACCTCCTAAACATTATCATTTTGTGGTATATTGTTTATGTAAAGCTGATGCGCTAACGGGTTTGGCGCTGCGAAACAAAAACATCTTCAAAACAAAAAACCCGGGTGGGCGCGCACCAGCTCACGCATGATTGCCTCTACGGGGGTAATTTTGCTATAATACAGTTTGCAATTATTTGTTTTTTCATAATCAAAAATCTAACTTCTATTACATGGGGATATAGCTCAGTTGATTAGAGCGCTGCCATGGCATGGCAGAGGTCCAGGGTTTGAGTCCCTGTATCTCCACCAAAAAAATATGACCGTTACATGATGGTCATATTATTTTTGGTAAATTTTCAGAGTGTTTCGAAATCTGAACCCAAGAAACTCAAAAGATTGTTCAGGAAACAAATGAAGCTAGTGGCAGGAAATAGTGTATATATATCATCCCCGCGCTCTGTCATGCTATAATCATAAACGATATGTTGAAAAAAATAGTCCTCTTTTTAATAGAGCGAAAAACTAAAAAATATTTAAAAATCCATCGTCCGCTTTTGGTTGTCGTGACAGGAAGCGTGGGTAAAACTAGTACTAAAATGGCGATAGCTACTATGCTGAGTCGCAAATACCGCGTTCGTGTTGAAGAAACAAATCATAATACGCGCTGGTCTGTGCCGTTGGCTGTAATGGGTGTTGAATATCCAGATAAAGTACATTCTATAAATGCCTGGCGAAAAGTTTTGAAGGCTATGAATTATCGTATAAAACAACCCAAAGACGCTGATGTTGTTGTGCAGGAGCTTGGTACTGATGCTCCAGGTGATGTAATGTGGTTTTCGAGATATCTGCACCCAAACATTGCAGTCGTAACAGCAGTTAGTCCAGAACATATGGAATATTTTGCTGATATGGCCTCAGTTGCACAAGAAGAGCTCTCGGTACTGTCTTATTCAGATATGGCTGTTATCAATCGTGATGACATAGATGCTACATATTCACAATTAGTAACAAATTCAAATATACATACCTACGGATTAAGTGAGAAATCCGAATATCGAGTGTTGGCAGATCCTGTTTCTACTATAGAACCTAGAAATATAGTGCTGGTTGGCCCGGAACTTCATAATTTACAAGCCACAACAAATCTAGTCGGTGACCATAGCCTAAAAGCAATTGCCGCGGCAGCTTGCGTCGCAGTTCGTTTAGGTATGACGGCAGATGAGATAAAAGTCGGTGTTACAGAAATCAGACCTGTACCTGGTCGCATGCAACCTTTACGGGGCATCGAAAACTCCTTAATAATCGACGACACTTACAACGCTAGTCCTCTAGCAGTGGCCGCTGCTCTACGAACACTGTATGAAATTGAATCGCCACAACGAATTGCTGTGCTTGGCTCTATGAACGAACTAGGTGAGTTTTCGCGTCGATCACACGAAGAAATCGGTGCACTCTGTGATTATGAAAAATTAGAATGGGTAGTGACTATT
>RZYF01000022.1 GCA_010014665.1 Candidatus Saccharimonadota bacterium
TTTTTTATCCACTGCGGTGCTCCTCTGAATTATATAGAAGTACTCTTATCTTAGACCCAAAAATCACATATCTCTGTAATATATCTCACATTCTTCGAAAAGAATATTACCGAAGCTACCCGATTAGCCCATTGACCGTACCATAGGTGTGAAAGTTCGCACTATTTTGCAGTAAACCGTTGACGTTATCTGCGCGTAAACCATAATAATTAAAGTCTAGTGTGTTCCATGCGCCATTCAAACCATAGTACATAGGGCAATTATCACTTTGTTTCCCGTCATGTACGCTTTGGGCTGATGTACTATATATACTCGCGATAATAGTCGTATAATTACGTTATTTTGCTATCATAGTTATAGTGAAAAGAGAAAATAGCGCAAAAATCTGCGTCGTTATACCTGCTTACAATGAAGCAGTGGTTATTGGAGATGTCGTAAGGGGCATGAATAGACAGCTTAGGCTACACAAACTCGACGGCGACGTAGTCGTCGTGAACGACGGCTCTCGAGATTTTACTTCAGACGAGGCTAGAAAATCTGGAGCAATCGTCATAGAGCACATACTCAACTCGGGCGTAGGTAGCGCAACTGCGACAGGACTTAGCTACGCTAATCAAAACGGCTATCAGATAGCAGCTACAATGGATGCTGATGGTCAACATGCTCCAGAGGATGTATTGCATGGTATAAAAGAAATTATAGACAGGAACCTTGATTTACTAATTGGGAGTCGACTGATAGACAGTACTGGGATGTCTCGATTAAAAGTAATTGGCAATCAAGGTTTAAGCTTCATCACGTATCTACTCTTCGGAGTAAAAACCACCGACTCACAATCAGGTCTGCGCATCTATTCACGCACAGCACTAGAGACGTTACGCTGGCAAACAAATGGATATGAATTTTGCAGCGAAATGATATGGAGAGCCAATCAACGTGGACTTGCGATTGGTGAATACCCAGTAAAGGCGATTTATACGGACTATTCTAAAGGTAAGGGCCAAAACAACTGGAATGCAATCAATATCATTAAGAATCTGCTTAAACGCAGGATTATGGAGTTATTCGGGTGAGTCGCTATTTATTATTGTTAATACTTAATTTACCCTTTATCGCTGCGGGCTTTATTAGTGCGTTAACTCGCTACAAGCTAAACAAAATTAGTCAACGAAAATTTTTTACCCATATCTCATTTTGGCTTATCGTTTTAGCTGGACTAGTGTTTGCCGAGCCACTCTACGGGTGGCTGTTCGCAAATAACCTAACCGACACAGAGCCTTTGAGCTTATTCGATGTTGTTCAGATAACTGCAATAGTTTTGCTTTTCTATATCATAAACCGCGTTCGAGCGAAAACGGATGAGCTTGGTACGATAGTAAGAGACTTGCATCAAGAATTATCAATCCTCTTGTCTAAAAAATAATTTGCTTAGCCTTGAATATATACTTACTAAATATAGTATAATTCCAGGTAACGATTATTCCTATTACTATAATCTTTGATATGATCGGCTCAATCACTACATACTCAACGAGAAAATATATCAATATATTCGATAATATTAGATTAAATAGCGCGAGCGATACGTATCGACTTAACTGCGATCTTCCAGTGAAAACGTAATCGCTGTCGACGCTAAAGGTGTGTTTTCTGTTTCCGTAGAAACTCACCATAAGCCCAAGTGAGAAACTAATTGTCTGAGCTAATACGAGCGGGGTCATGACCGTAATCAGAACAAAAAATGAAAGATACTCCGTTAAAAAAGCCGTAAGCCCAACCGCTATATAGCTACTAAACTTGTGGGTTAATCGGGTACTTTTCTGTCTTTTCATACTTATGTATATAATTATACATACTTTAGAGGTTCTAGGAGTACATTCAATAAAAATGAGACTCAAGCAAATATAGATTATTTTATGACGGATGATGGTATATCTATCCAATCGAGACTCAAGATGCTGGCTAACAGGCTTACTAGGCGACTATCTTTGACTCAAAGTATTATTTGGCTCCTCATTATTGCTAGACTTTTATTTGCTGAGTCAAACTCTTTATTTTAGAAACGGTATACGTTAAAAGAAATATGATAGCTTTCTGCACTGAATAATATCCTGCAACCCAAACAAAAACAGGTGTTCGCACACATAGTATCTTCGGCTATAAACAAGTAGCCAACAACTAGTAGATAACCTGCAGTACACAAAACTCATAAAGTATTGTTTGATATTTTTTAGAAGATGAGAAACATATGTATGGCATGATAATATTAAATATGAAATGATATCAACTATGAAATACCTACGGCAATCCTTGACTGAAAGAACCAAATCCTCCGCCAAAATACTGTACAACAGTATTTGGCTTTTTCCTGTCATCCTAACTGTCATATTTATATTACTCGTCTCGCTAAAATTACATGGAAGCTCCTTAGGTATATATCATGGTGTTTTCTATGGGGTCACAAAAGATTCTAATCTCATTTTCGGAAAGCCTCGTGCAATCCGCTCTGATGAATGGGTAGTCAATACTCAATTAACACTTGCTCAGGCAAATGCCGGGTTCCCAGAGATAAACAAAAATCTCGGTGAAGGTACTGATATGTCACTTCTTATTGATGCTCCATATTTTGGATGGACTCAACTGTTTAAACCACACAATTGGTCTTTCTTCATACTGCCTTTTGACTATGCTTTTTCTTTTAAGTGGTGGGTAATGGGATATTTTCTTATCTTAAGTGTATATTTCTTCTGCCTTACGCTTTTACCTAGACATAGAGGAATAGCTACGATACTCTCATTATCAGTCTTTTTCAGTCCATTTATACAGTGGTGGTACCAGTTTATAACACTAGCACCGTTTTACTATTCTCTGTTCGCAGCAACACTTTTCGTCATTTTAATAAAATCTACATCCACTAATAAACGCTTCTTTGTATCGGCATCACTAGCCTATGTTTTAGTTTGTTTCGCCATGGTTCAGTATCCTCCTTTTCAAATTGCATGCGCGTTGGTGCTTATGTTCTTTGTTCTTGGTTATACGATTAATAACAAAAAAATATTAAAAGGCACTCGGCTAAAAAGGTCATTTATATATAGCGTTTCAGCTGTCATCCTGGCCGTGTCACTAGTATCGTTATTTGTATATCAAAAAAAGGACTCACTTATTGTCATTGCAAATACAGCTTATCCTGGAGAAAGAATAGTTCGCAGTGGCGGATATAATCTTCAACATCTGCTAGCAGGCATCTATAGCGCTCCCTTACAGAGCGACTCACGTGCAAATAATTATCGGATTCCTAGCGCAAATGCTTTTAATCAGAGTGAATCTTCAAACTTCATCCTGCTTATGCCATTTCTTCTAATCCCCGCCTTATATGTAATGTATAAAAGATATAGGAAAGAGAGAAAGGTCGATTATCTCCTTATATCTATAATATTTGGCTTCGTTGGATGTCTAATATGGCTACTAGTACCTGGTTTAGACCTAGTAGGTAGTCTCACCTTTCTAGATAAGGTGCCTCACCCTAGATTATTGATTGGACTAGGTCTTCTAAATATCACGTTTTTAATTGTTTTCATGGGGTATCGCAAGGAGTTACGAACAATCCGACAGTCTCACGTTATAGCTTACAGTATTTTAGTGTGGGTGCTCCTCCTTTATCTAGGCTGGTGGATACACAGTCAATTCCCCCTGTATCTAGCACCGAAAATACTCATAGGGTTGTCTGTCACTTTGCCAATAATCATTTACCTATTTTTACGCACAAAGTTCTTAACATCGCTTTCAATTCTATTAGCTGTTTCTATAGCTAGTACTGTGTATATTCATCCTCTTTATCGAGGAACCGAATTACTCACGCATACTAACTTAGTGAGCGAGATTAAGTCTACTAACACTAGCCCGGGCGAGCGTTGGATTCTTGAGGACTCTTTGATGCAAAGTTTTGCGTTTATGAGCGGGAAGGAGTCTATAACAGGTATCTACCAGTATCCCCAGATCAACCTTTGGAGAAATATAGAGCCAACTCCTGACCCATACACCTACAACAGATATGCTCATGTAAATTTTGTACTTGATAAAGATCCGAATACTATAATTCAAACTAAATTTTCTACCCATACAGGCGATCACTTTTCCATAGATACGGAACCATGTGGAGAACTCGTGGAAAGTCTTTCAATAAAATACTTCGTTACTACTGGTATCCTTACTAAAGATAACGCCCCTTGCACTACGTTGGTTAAATCGGTTTATTATCCTGCTACAACTTTTAATATCTATAGATTAACATTTTAAGCATAGGCTTTTAATGGTATAATGTGTGAAAGACTTATTATGCTACAAAAACAACGAAAAAAAATAGGATACGGTTTACTCGCAGCACTAGCTTTAATTGCATGTATTTACTTACTTGAGAAAGCTAAGGTTATAGACGTATTTAGCTTCGACGAGAAAAGCTCAGTTGTGACTGATAACGATGCGAAGACAACAAGCACTGCACCCACCGCCCAGGATAGCTTTACTGATGGAGATAGGCGTGACATACCTAACCGCACTAGCGACAGCGAAGGTTATGTTAAAGATGATGCAGGCAATATTGCTTCTCTACCCCCTCGGTCGCAATGGAGTACATCACAAGATAGTAATCTAATTGTTTACAGCCCCGCCAATGGGTCCGTTCTTAATAACGGAGATGTGTTGATCGGCGAAACATCCGAAACGGAAAAGGTTTCCTTTCGTCTAATCGATAATATTAGTGGCGTCATTGCGCGCGGTGAAATATCTGTCGTTGACGGTAAATTCTCTGGTACTTTCATTTTCTCCACTACAGCCACAATTGGTCGCTTAGATGTTTTCGTAACTGAAACAGATGGAAAAGAAATAAGCAATATAGAGATCCCTGTTAAATTCTGATGAAAAACCAAAATATGAAATTCATCCTCCTCTCTGTGATATCATCTGTTCTACTGTCAGTTTTTTCAAGCGGCTCGAATGTACACGCTGTATATAATGGTGCAAAAATTCTTGATAACGGCTTTTTTCTGAATTCGTCGACCATGACAATACAGGATATACAAACTTTCCTCGCAAACAAAGGTAGCGGGCTAGCATCTCGCTCATTCTTTTTTAATTGTTATGAAGAAGATAGTAAGGAGCGTGAGTGGTACTCTGCGGTAGGCGCACCATGCAACAGAACCGTTCCAGCAGCTGATATTATATATTTCACATCACAGATTTATGGCATAAATCCACAAGTAACCCTTGCGACCCTTCAGAAAGAACAGAGTCTTGTAACAAGCCCTAATCCAACAGACTGGCAAATTAGCCAAGCTATGGGATATGGCTGTCCGACAACAGGTTCGTGCGATAGCGCTTCTAACTTCTTCTATCAAGTTGATAGTGGCGTATGGCTCTTACGGTATCACTACGAACGCGCGCGAGGCAATATGTCATGGTGGTATCAATCCACATCATGGGTCTGTGGCTCCGAAAAGAACTTCTATAAGCCAAGTTTATATCCTTACCAGGACGTAGGTTTCTTTGATGAAGATGGTGTTAAGTACCGTACCTACTATCTCGAAAATGCGGCCACATCTTCTTTTTACTGTTACACGCCCCATGCCTACAATAACCCACAAGGCTTATACGGGCGAGAGCCTTTTGGAACAATCGGAAGATATTACAGTGGAAGCTATAATTTTGTATACTACTTTGAGCTATGGTTTGGCATAACATCAGGCCCTGCAGCATTTACCACACCAAACTCATCAACAATATATATGCAAGTTAGCGGTTACAAAATGGTAGTGCCTCATACCGCAATAATGCAAGACTTTGGTGTATCAGTTGATGCTATCGAACCTGTCACTCAAAGTTACGCTGACTCCCTACCGGCCCCAGGAGTTGAAACTGGAATAAGTAGTTCTATATCACACGTAGTAAAAACCCCTTCAGACACCGATAGTGATGGTGGGTCTATCTATCTAATTAGCTTGGCGAAAAGATATACATTCCAATCTATGCAACAATTCTTTGATTATGGTTTCACTGAAAATCAAATTTCATATCTGCCCATGGATTATGTACTCTCACGGACAAATGCCGGTACATTACCCAACTTTATAACCAGTCCACATAGCTCAGTTTTTAAAATTGACGGTAATAAGAAACGAATAATTTTTGACTACGTAACCTATATAGCTCAAAATCCTACGGATAAAGTCGCTGCGCTAAGCTACTACTTAGCTGATCGTGTCCCATCAGGCAACCCTATCGCAAACAAGCCAATTCTAGTAAAAAGAGCGACTAGTGAAGCGGTATACTTGTATGATACCAATAAATACTTCTGGGTAACTGACCTAGAAACATTTCGCTGCTGGGGGTTCGATGGGTCACTTGGTGTCCCGGTTTATAGGGTAAAACAGAATAATTATCTTCCCTCATTCACATCCAATAGCAACGTGTCATCGTGTATAGTACGTATTAATGAGTCAGACCAAGTCTTACGAAGTAATAAAAGATTTGTTCTTGGTAACGAATACGGCCTGGTAGGCAACAGCGTGGACACGACACTCGAAAACCTGCTTAGTACAATCCCCCTCAACCCAACACCTCTCAAATCATATATTAAATCAACTACGAGTGCTGCTGTCTGGGCGATAGAAAATGGCAGTCGACGTATGATTCCAAGTTATCGCAATTTTAACCTGTTGGGTCTGAAGGATACTGATGTCGATATTGTAGGACAATCAGTAATTAACGCCGTTCCTAAAGGTGAAATAAAGTTAGCAAATGGCCTGCTCGTCAAAGGGAGCTCGTCTGCAGCAATATACGCTATTGCAGATAATAGGCGTATCCTATACCCTTCAAATGATCTATTCCTAGCATATGGTAATTCATGGTCGGATATTGAAACGTATGATTCTGTAGATTTGAATCAGGCATACCCTTACCAAAACGACGAATTTAACAATTACCTAGTAAATAATTCAACTTCGTCTGCCTACTTAGTAACAGCAACCGGTTGCTACAAAATGAGCGAGGAGGAACTCCAAAACTTTGGAACAACATTCGCTAACCTGCTAGCACTTCAACCGTACGGTATAGACTCGGTGCGTTCTATGAGCTTTAACTGCGCAAATGCAACTAGATTCATAAAACACAAAGATAGTAGCCTGGTGTATTGGGTAGACGAAGGAACGAAGTATCCCCTAACAACCTATGTGTCAATGCTTAGTAAGAATGGGGGCGTAATTCCCCAGGTAATGGTCGTGACTACTACATTCTTAGACAATATTCCAAACGGTACATCGAATTAGACATAATCGTAATCTTCACGGCGTTAAGGAGATTTGCGAGGCAGGTATGTTACTGAAACTGCATACGATATCCTGAATACATGCGGGTTTCAGCCCATCTATTTCAGGCATATCAACCCAGCCCGAATCTAATATGAACTCCTCCTTAATCGGTAGCAACTTATAGCATTGGTTGCTATACTAGTTACAATATATGTTTATATCGAAACAAACTTTTCGCACTGCTTTCAAGACTTTTAAAGACGAGGGTGTAACAGGATTTTTGATAAAATCTTTAGAATTTGTACGAAAAAGTCGGACAAGAAAGAGTAACAGCCAAAAACATAGGATATCTCTTCTCGTGAAGTACGATGACCTAATAAAAGTTGATCTATCTTCACCTCCTGTCGTAGATAAAAACCCAAAGATCGGTAGTCTCGTTATTAACTGGCTCATGCCGCCTCCTGGGAAAGGTAGTGGTGGGCACATGAATATATTCCGCTTTATCCAGTATGCAGAGAAGGCTGGACATGAGTGTAGAATCTACCTCTACGCAGACGGGGGCAAAGGATCGGTCCAACCCGTGCTGGATGACATCGGTAGCTCATACCCTGAAACTGAGGCTGTAAAGACTATGACTTGGCTTGATCAGCGAGAGATGGATGAAGCTGATATTTTATTCGCTACCAGTTGGCAAACTGCCTATGCTGTATACAATAGTACGTTATCCGCGAGACGATTCTATTTCGTTCAGGATTTCGAGCCGTACTTTTTCCCGACGGGAAGCCTGTACTCTCTTGCAGAGAATACGTACAAGTTTGGATTTTACGGAGTTACTGCAGGTGGTTGGCTAGCTAAGAAACTACGTGGTGAATATGATATGGAAACAGATCATTTCGACTTTGGCGCTGATGAAAGCTTGTACAGCTACAAAACTACCGGCAACCGAAACGAGATTTTCTTTTACGCACGTCCGTACACCGCTCGAAGAGGCTTTGAATTAGGGATTGTTGCACTCACTATATTTCATAAAAAACACCCAGAGTACACAATCAATCTCGCAGGCTCTGATGTTTCAGAATATGAAATTCCTTTCCCGTACAATAATTTGAAGACCCTAGAGCCTCACGAGTTAAATAATCTTTACAACAAATGTGCCGCCGGATTAGTGTTGTCATTAACAAACATGTCACTCCTACCTTTAGAGCTTCTGTCGAGCGGGACTATTCCGGTCGTAAACAGTGGCGAGAACAACAGGTTAGTTTCAAATAACCCTTACATTGCATATACCGACAACACTCCTCTTGCCCTAGCCAATAAATTGTCTGAGATCGTAGAACGTAATGATCTACCAGGATATGCGTTGGCAGCTTCGAAGAGCATTCCTAATAGTTCTTGGGATAGTTCAGGTAAAAAATTCGTGTCGATACTTGAACGTGAAATGGGTAAAGAATTATGAGAATAGCTGTTTTTGGAGCTGATGGTTTTTTAGGTCGTCATTTAGTTGCAAGATTATCAGAGGTTACAGGGAACGAAATTATCGCATTCGATAGATTCAACTCTTTAGCGCGTGGTGAAATGCATGCTTTTGATAAGCTAGGGAATGTAAAGCAGCTTGCAGGGGATTTCTTCAACCGAGATGACGTACATTATGCTCTTGAAGGTGTAGATATCGCCTTCCACCTAGTTTCTACAACCAACCCCGCAGTTTCATTACATGATCCTCTCATAGAAGTAGACACAAATATCAGAGCTTCTGTGGAATTTTTATTATCCTGCAAGAATGCATCAGTAGGTAAAGTAGTGCACTTCTCATCAGGGGGTACTGTTTACGGAAATGTTTCAAGCAAATCTATCAAAGAAACGTCTCCGTTAGAGCCAATTTCGCCATACGCTATCGCTAAAGTCACAATCGAAAACTTCCTGCGCTACTTCCATGAGGCGCATGGGATTGAATATTTAGTCTATAGAATTGCAAACCCCTACGGTCCAGGACAAAATATTCATGGAAAACAGGGCGTCATTCCAATTTTTATGAAACGCTACCTAGAAAATGAACCAATCGATATATACGGCACAGGAGAGATGGTACGCGACTATATTTATATTGATGATCTAATGAATATGATCCTAGCTTCGTACAACCAACAAACAGCTTATTCCATCTACAACCTTGGAAGCGGGGAGGGCCATACTATTCTAGATATTATAGACGCTATCGAGAAATGCACACCCGTACGGCCTGTAAAGAACCATCTACCAGTACCCTTATCTTTTGTTGAACACAATGTACTCAACATTGAAAGATTCAATACTGAGTTCGGCGTACAGCCTAAAACGACTTTAAAAGAAGGAACTAAGAAGATGTGGGAGTATGTCTCATATGTCTCATAAATACATCACAGTATTTATTCCTGTTTATAATGGCGAAAGGTATCTTGGGGAGTGCATTAACGCTGTTTTATCACAAGAATTACCGGAGGGCTACAACTTAGACTTTATCGTTATAGATTCGGGTTCATCTGATAACTCTGTACAAATAGCCCAGCAATATGGTGATAAGATTCGGTTCAGTCAAATTCCAAACAGCGAGTTTGGCCACGGGAAAACTCGCAATAAAGCCACACGCATGGCTAAGGGTAACTATATCCTGTTTATCACTCAAGACGCGACACCAACTCACAAGCGTTGGTTGATAAATATGATCGAGCCTTTCTTAATCTCTGACAAAGTCGGTTGTGTTTTTGGTAGGCAAATTCCTCGACCATTTGCCGTACCTACTATCAAACGTGAGGTGTCCGGTGTTTTCGGTAATCTAGGCGCAGCCGACTCTATAATATTACACCGTAATAATTCAATGGTAGACGGCAAACCAACAAACCCGTTAAATTCATTTTTCTCAGATGCTAACTCTGCTGTTCGAGTAGACCTTCTTACTGGTGATATACCTTTTCGAGATATTCCGTATTCCGAGGACCAAGCTCTTGCAGAAGATATGCAAATCAAAGGGTATCTTAAAGCATACACACCAGGAGGAAGCGTTTGGCATTCCAACGAATATACGGCTAAACAATACTACCATCGAAAATTTGATGAATACACCGGCCTTCAGGACAGTGTCGGACTAAACATGAAGCCTAGCAAGAAGTCGTTGTTGCTAGGATGGATTGTACCAACTATGCACGACGTAAAATTCACACTTAAAGACCATGATTATACTATCAAAGCAAAGATAAAGTTTATGATGTTTTCTCCCGCATACAATTTTGCCGAAAAGGCTGGTCGTTATAATTCGCTCAAATATTATAACGATCATGAATTT
>RZYF01000091.1 GCA_010014665.1 Candidatus Saccharimonadota bacterium
GTTTGGATCCAGTTCCTCGTCCGGCCTATAGCCGACAGTTGGCACAAAAGCGCGAGTTCGTATGTCAAAGGTATAAAAGAAGGCAAAAAAAGCCTAGGTAGTTTCGACAGCTTTGAAGGTGCTTTCAAAAGCTTTTTTATATATTTTGCCCAAGTCCTTTTCGCTCTCTGGCGACCACCAGAAACATCAGCTACGGGCAAACCAGCCGCACCCGAGATATCGGAACGTGACAAAACCCGCGTGTCTGAGGTAGAAAAAAAGTCAACCAAGCTCGGTTATCAAGTAAAAATCCGTGTCGCCTACCTAGGTAACGACCAAAATACTGCCAAACTTCGTATGCAAGCTATCGTCGGCGCCTTCAAGCAGTTTAACTCGACAAACCTCAACGGTTTCAAGATGTCCAATTCTTCGTTCCGTCAGGACGAAATCAACAAATATACCGCTCGTTTTTTTATCGATCGTGGCTATATTCTAAACATCGAAGAGCTAGCCAGTGTTTTCCATCTACCACACACCAACGTCGAAACGCCCAATATTGTCTGGGCCAACACCAAAACCGCCGAGCCGCCATCTAATCTTCCGGTCATCACCGGCAAAAACGAGATCGACGAACAGATTTCAGCATTTGGACTGACAAATTTCCGTGGTATCCACCAACAATTCGGCCTATGGCGCTATGACCGCTCACGTCACGTCTATATCATCGGCCAAACTGGTGCAGGTAAATCTGGTTTGTTGGAGCTATTTGCCCTCAGCGACGTCTATCACAACCATGGTTATGCCATAATCGACCCACACGGCGACTTTGCAGTCAATAACCTACGTTTTATACCACAACATCGCATACAAGACGTTGTGTATTTCAACCCAGCCGATACCGCTTATCCACTAGGTTTTAATCCGATGGAAGTTATGCACCCGGGTATGAGAAACAACATTAGCTCGGAAATCATCGGCGTTCTGAAACGTATGTTTGGTGATAGCTGGGGTCCACGACTCGAATATATCCTTCGCTACACTATATTGGCACTACTTGAGCACCCAAACACAACCATGCTCGACATTACTCGAATGCTAACCGACAAAAAGTTCCGCAAAGAAGTCTTAGCAACCTGTACTGATACTGTTGTTATGCAGTTTTGGAACATAGAATTCGCTAGCTGGAACGACAAGTTCCAGGCCGAAGCTGTCGCTCCAGTTCTCAACAAAGTCGGGGCCTTTACGGCCAATCCGATTATTCGTAACATCATCGGACAACCCAAAAGTACGTTCAACATCCGCCAGATTATGGACGAAGGCAAAATTCTAATCGTCAATCTGTCAAAAGGTCTGATTGGCGAAGACAACGCCGCTATACTCGGTTCGTTCCTCGTAACCAAAATCCAGCTTGCCGCTATGAGTCGTAGCGACATACCAAACATCGAAGATCGACGACCGTTTTATCTCTACGTTGACGAATTTCAAAACTTCGCTACTGAATCGTTCGCCACAATCTTGTCCGAAGCTCGCAAATACGGTCTAAACCTGACCGTAGCCAACCAGTACATATCACAGATGGACGAAACTGTTCGCAACGCCGTATTTGGCAACGTTGGCACGACCATCAGCTTCCGTGTTAGTGCTGACGACGCACCAATCTTATCAAAGCAGTTCGAACCGGTTTTTGAACCAGCCGATTTGCTACAGATGCATAATCGCAATTTCGTAATCAACATGGTTATCAAAGGTGAAAAATCTCCAGCTTTTAGCGCTCGCACCCTCAATATACCAACTCCCCAAGTCGATTATTTTGAATATATCGTCAACAACTCCAGACGCATCTATTCTCGCAACAGGGCAGAGGTTGAGGCCGAGATTCAACAACTCGTTACACCACGTGTTGACCTCCCTTCAGGTAAAAACACTGCTCCACCCCGAGAAAACCGTCCTGCTCAGAACGCGCCACGCCAGGACAAACCCTTCCAGCAAGCGATAGAGCGTGCCCCACAAGCAGGACAGGTCCAAACACCTATAGCAGACGAAGAAGCCTCTATCAAGCTATCTAGGGCCCCACAGGACGATTCTAGGTCAGATATCCCCACTACGACACAACAAACAGCTTCAGATCAGCCAGTAACGTCAGATAATGCCGTAAAACCCAAACGCAAACGATCCAGACCACGCCGACGCAAACCCCAGGGCGGGGAAGCATC
>RZYF01000023.1 GCA_010014665.1 Candidatus Saccharimonadota bacterium
TGTGTGTCACCGTTGGTACTCTTGACCTCAAATACTCCGTCACCAATCTCAAGAATCGAGATGTCAAAGGTACCACCACCGAGGTCGAAGACAGCAATTTGTTCGTTTTTTTGGCTATCTAAACCGTAGGCTAGAGCAGCAGCGGTTGGCTCGTTAATAATACGACGAACTTCTAGGCCTGCAATCTTGCCGGCATCTTTGGTAGCCTGGCGCTGGGCATCGTCGAAATATGCTGGAACAGTTATGACAGCTTCGGTGACGGGCTCGCCCAAAAAAGCTTCGGCATCAGCTTTAATCTTAGACAAAATCATAGCCGACACTTCCTCCGGAGTGTATTCTTTGTCAGCCATCTTCACTCCAACACCACTGGAATGCTTAACGATTTCGAATGGCATGATGTCTATGTCTTTTTGGACTTCTTTGTCGTTAAACTTTCGGCCAATCAAGCGTTTGACACCATAGATAGTATTTTTGGCATTGGTCACACGCTGGCGTTGAGCGACTTGGCCAACCAAACGCTCGCCGTTTTTGTTGACAGCAACAACGCTAGGTGTAGTACGGTTACCTTCGGCATTTGCAATAACCTCTGGTTTACCAGCAACAAGGTATGCGAAAGCTGAGTTCGTAGTACCCAGATCGATTCCGATTATCTTACCCATTTCTTTTAACCCCTTTCATTAAATAATTTTCATTTCTCTGATTATATTTTAGCACTCTAGGTGATAGACTGCCAATACTTCAATTTTAGTTAAAATTAGCACTCATGTCAATAGAGTGCTAAGTATTTTCTGATTTTCAATTTATTTATGCGAAACTCGGACCATAGCATGACGCAAAACCTGCCCCGACATTAGGTAACCTGACTGCAACTCTTCAGATATCACTTCTGTTTTGCCAGATCCTTCTTCCATAGAGACTGCCTCGTGAAACTCTGGATCAAATTCCGTTTCACCAACCACAATTTTAATCTTTTCTACACCTAACTCGTCCAATATTTTATCAATATTTCTCGACATCGCAACCACACCATTAGCCCAGTTATTGTGCTTAAGATCATCTGGTAGATGAGAGATAGCTCGGTCTATCGTGTCTATCAAAGGTAATAATTGCGAGATTGCACTGACCCGACCAGTGGCTTTTGCCATAGCTTTCTCAACGTCAACGCGTTTACGATAATTTTCGAAATCGGCACGAGTTCGCTGAAGATCAAGTGTTAATTCTCCAACTCGCTGTTCTAGATCTTCCTGTTTCTTGTTTTTTGTCACAGATCTACCTACTCTCTTTGTAACTATATTTTATTTAAAAAACTTCTTCTAACATTGCTCCGGTATGGCGAACTAATCTCATGACCCGAGCGTAATCTTGCCTGGTCGGTCCAAGCACACCTATGTAGCTACAGTCGCTGTATGGTGAACGAAATCTGCCAATTATCAAACTCGCATGAGAATTTCGACCGATCGGATTTTCTGAGCCAATAAAAACATTTAGTGGTTCGTTAGGCGCAGCTTCACGAAGCCACGGTTCGAGGTTGTCAATCAGGCGTGCAATTTTTTGTATACTGTCAGCGCTTCCGGTAAATTCAGGATGCGACAGCAGATTAGTCAGACCACTCATGTATAGCTGATCGCCAATAGTTGCCAGACCTAGATTGTGGGTTACTTCAGCTAAACTATCAACTGCACTGCGAATTGTGTGATCAGCTCGATTGACATGGGCTTCGATTCGCGTATCGATCGCTCTCGCAGACCGATCAATACGAGCAGGATGAGATTCATCCTTAGATTCGTTTATCTGATTTACATAGTATCGATAGCCCTTGTCTGTTGGTATCCGTCCTGCGCTAGTGTGTGGTTGAGCAATATAGCCATTGGTTTCGAGTTGTACCATCTCGGAACGGATTGTTGCACTCGAAACACCAAAAAGTTTGGCTAGCATAACACTACCAACTGGCACAGCCACCTCGGCATATTGTTCGATTATTGCTTCCAGTATCCGCATTTGGCGTGCTGTCATGCGCTACATTATAGCTCATACTGGCACTCTAAGTCAACGAGTGCCAGTAAACCATTTGTGGTAGGCATCTATAATTATGCCCGAAACTTCATCGAGACTAAACTGACTTGTGTCGACTACGAAACTATAGTGTTTTTCAACATATGGATTTGTTTCATACAGATCTGCATAGCGACGCATATTACTCGCTTTGCGCTCACGCAAAAAATCTGCGTACTCATCGGTATCACCCGATATGTGTTCAGATACTCTACGAGATTCGTCCATATTATTCAAAATACGGATTGCTGCTATAGTCTCATCTAGGTGCAAAAAAACCCGAAATGACTGTGGTATAAAACGCCACGCCATATGACCGTCGAATACGAGTCGATCATCAGTTTCGCCGATTAATTTTGTGCGTTCATCTACATGGTAATCAAAGTCTTTCTTGCCCTCGCTTGCCAAATTAAAAGCTCGGATATCTTTGATACCCTGCTCTTTACCAAGTTGACGCATAACATCTCCAGCAGAATAGTGTCGATAGCTCAGTCGCTCAGCAACTAGTTTCGCAGTAGACGATTTGCCCGAACCTAACATCCCACCGATTGTAATTATGTGTTTTTTGTCTCGCACTTCCATATTCAGATTATACACTAGTCACGTCTCAGCATAATCGTAAAAGCATCACTCGGTATATCAACTTTACCGAATCGTTTCATACGTTTTTTGCCCTTGGCTTGTTTAGCAAGTACTTTTTTCTTACGTGAGACGTCGCCACCATACAGACCTGTCGTAACATCTTTGCGGTAAGCTGACAGGTCTTCACGGGCAATAAACCGTGCACCAATTGCTGCCTGTAAGCTAACCTGAAAATTCTGACGTGGTATAACTTCTTTGAGCTTCTTTACAATCTCACGACCTAACGAATCAGCTTCACTACGATGCGCCATAACACTTAGTGCATCAACAATACCACCGGCCACATAGAAATCGACTCGGACTAAGTCTTCTTCACGATAACCAGCAAGTTCATAGTTGAAACTGCCATAACCGCTAGTCACACTCTTCAGCTGATCGTAAAAATCCGTCAATAGGTTAGCTAGCGGCGCCTCGAAACTTACTAGAGCACGCTCGTCGATAAAGCTGAGATTTTTCTGTCGGCCACGCTTGCTTATAACCAATTGTAAAACACCACCTAGATAGTTTTTGGGGACAATTATTTCGCCATTTACCCAAGGCTCAGCTATTGATTCTACCTTGCTCATATCTGGCAAATCTGATGCGCTTTTGATATCGACTGTTCCCTGTGTAGTAGTTTTTACTATATAGTCAGTAGTAGGGTTTGTTACGACCAAATCAAGATTGTATTCCCGCTCTAGACGTTCGCGTATGATGTCCATATGAAGCAAGCCCAGAAAACCAATCCGGACACCAAACCCTAGAACAGGTGAATTTTCGGGCTCAAATTGCAATGCGCTATCACTAAGCGATAGCTTTTCGACTGCGTCTTTGAGATTTTGATAATCTTCGTTACTAACCGGGAAAAATCCAGCATAGACAAACGGTTGAACGTGCTTGTAGCCGGGTAAAGGATCGATTAATTTACTATCATCAGATGATTTAGAAACAGTAGTGACCGTATCCCCCACTCTTGCGTCACGAGTAGTCTTAAGATTGGTAACAATATAACCAATCTCGCCAGTAGAGAGTACGTCTTCAGCCGTCATAGTCGGGCTTAGCCTGCCAAGCTCAAGAGCTATGCCATTCGCACTAGTAGCCAGCATCTTGATAGTATCGTTTTTACGGACTTCACCGTCTACAACTCGAATATACAAAATTACACCGCGATAATCATCATAATAACTATCGAATATTAGAGCTCGGGTAGGCGAATCAGGCTGACCCATGGGTGATTTAATTTGCTCCACAACTGCATCGAGTACTTCGACAACACCTTCACCAGTTTTAGCACTAATTTTCAAAATATCTGACTCATTACAACCCAATAAATTAATTATTTCACTACTTACTCTTGGCACGTCAGCTGCCGGCAAATCAATCTTGTTTAGGACTGGTATGATTGTCAGGTCTGCAGCGAGTGCTAAATATACATTCGCTAATGTCTGCGCTTGGATGCCCTGGCTAGCATCCACTACCAATATAGCTCCCTCGCACGCTTCGAGACTTCGACTTACTTCGTAGCTAAAATCCACATGTCCTGGTGTATCTATCAGGTTCAAATCATAACCTTGATAGCTCATACGTACTGGTGTCAGCTTGATTGTAATACCTTTTTCACGCTCGAGATCCATACTATCTAGTAGCTGGCTCTTCATATCACGCTTGTCGACAGTACCAGTTAACTCCATCATACGATCAGCTAAAGTAGATTTACCGTGATCGATATGAGCAATAATACAAAAATTTCTTATCCTATCTAAAACCATGTTTAATCCTTTTTCCTGCCACCAGCCACAATCTGACCGAACGCTATCTTCCCCAAAATTTGTTTTGCTTT
The DNA here is from genome assembly GCA_010014665.1 of Candidatus Saccharimonadota bacterium. Lineage (GTDB taxonomy): Bacteria > Patescibacteriota > Saccharimonadia > Saccharimonadales > Saccharimonadaceae > JAPUDS01. Next base: position 4,514 of record RZYF01000023.1, read on the forward strand.
ATCAATCACGTGCTCTGCTTCTTCGAGCCTGAACGAACGGCTAATAAACGTATAAGCCACTACACTAACTCCGGCCACTATCACGAACTTCGGGAATAAAATATAAAAGCCCTGATCTGCTACAACTGGACCCATCAGAAACATCATAACTATAGTTACAGTTGACATGCAGATTGCAGCAAATACCATCCTGACAACTACCCCAACGAATACTCCATCAAAGAGCTTCGGGATTCGTTTGGACATAACACGAAACAAAATCGCTACTTCTATAACCGCAGTAAGACCTTGAGCGATTGCAAGACCATAGATTCCCATATTGAACTGCGTGGTAAGAATAACTGCAAATATAATATTGAAGCCGATTGCAAATATCGAGATGTAGAGTGGTGTTTTCGTGTCTTGTTGAGCATAAAAACTACGTGAGGCTATATGAAATACCGAACGAAATAGTATGGCTACCGATAAAATACTGAGAGCCGCAGCAACAACCTGCGCACCTTTCGGAAATAAGAAAGTAGACAAATATTCTGAAGTAAATAATACAACAAAAGTAATTGGTAAGGCTAGCCAGATAATTATCCGCAATATCGACTGAAGTTCTTTACGAAACAGATCAGGCCTGCCTTGACTAAGACGTTTGGCCATCTGCGGAAATGCGGCAGTCGAAATAGCAACTCCGACTAGATTGACTGGAACAGAATATAAAGTTGTAGCTTGGTTGTATGCTCGAACAGAACCATATGCCATATGAGAGGCTAAGTTAGTTTCGACGATATTGTTAAAATAATCTATCCCTTGATCAAGTGAACGGGCTGGTAGTAGCCTAAGCACCCGCTTGAAACCGTGGTTTTTCCAGTAAATATTGAAATCATAATCTATCCCTAGACCTATAAGACCAACCAGACTAGTTATGAGTTGTAGAACAGATCCTAGAACAACACCGAGCGCAACGCCCATGATACCGCCTTCAAATATCTGAAATCCAAAGATATTTATACCACCCGTAAACCCAAGAATACCTATAATAATCCCGATGTTATACATAACTGGAGCTAATGCATAAAAGGTAAAGCGGCCAACCGCTTGTTGAACACTAGCGATCACGCTTGAGATAGCAAACAGAAATGGATTGATAGCAATAACCCGCATCATACTAACCGCTAGACCACGCCCAACTTCATCTAGACCGGGTCCGACGACATATTGAACCAAGGGTTCCGCAAAGATTATTATCAGTACGCTAGTCACAAGCGTGACGAGTGCCAGCAAGTTCAGTAGACTTCCTGTTAGCTCCCAAGCAGATTTCTTATTACCAGACTCCATACGTTCGTTGAAGATCGGGATAAATGAAACGCTAAGAGCACCCGAAACTAATATAAAGAACATGAAATCCGGTATGATAAACGCTACCGTGTATGCGTCGGCATAGTTCGGTAAAGTATCATAATAATAGGTATTAAGTAAGCGATCCCGCAAGAAACCAAGCAAACTCGAAAGTAAACTGGAGCTAGCCAGCAAGATAGCGGCAAGTTTCATGTTTAAACGGGAATTTGCTTTAGCAACTATTAGTTGAACACGACTCATACTAAGTCTGATTATACCTGTTTACTGAGCGTGAGTACACAATTTAAGTACTTACAAATCTAATGCAACTTCGCAGCGGCGGGCATAACAGCATCTTTTAGTACCTTTACGACTACTGTTTCGTCGATAGTCTCATCTTTGAGTAGCATTTTCGCCAGATCATCAAGTGGTTTACGATTCGCTTTTATGACAGCACGAGCCCTTTCAGCGGCTTCGACCATTAGTTTTGTTACTTCTCTATCTAACTTAGCAGCTGTTTCATCGCTATATGGTCTATCGTGCACCATTCGATCGAACATCATACCACCGTTGTCTTCATGAAAAACTTGGTCACGAAAGGCTTCACTCATGCCTTGCTCGATCACCATGTCGCGCGCTATATCAGTAGCTTTTCGTAGGTCAGAACCAGCTCCAGTAGTAACGCGTTCTCTACCGTATACAACTTCTTCTGCTATACGACCGCCCAAAGCTCGAGCTAATACGTCCTTAAATTCGACGATACTTGTATAATTCTTATCTTCCGGGGGTAGAAACCATGTCACACCACCAGTACCGCCACGTGGGATTATGGTAACTTTATGAACTGGATCACTATCTGGTAAAACGTGCCCAACAATAGCGTGTCCTGCTTCGTGGTATGCAGTACGTTCTTTTTCTTCTTCGCTCATAACTTTAGCTTTCCGCTCAGGACCAATCGCAACTTTTTCAAATGCATTCGTAACATCTTGATTATTGATTATTTTCCGATTAGCACGAGCGGCTATGATTGCAGATTCGTTAGCGATATTCGCCAAATCTGCCCCAGAGCTCCCGGCAGTTTTGGCGGCCAGCTTATCTAGATCTACATCATTAGAAGTAGGTTTATTTTTGAAGTGAACTTTCAGTATTGCTTCACGATCTTTGCGTTCTGGAAGATTTATATTTACTCGACGGTCGAATCGCCCTGGACGCAACAGGGCCGGATCCAGCACATCAGACCGGTTAGTAGCCGCCAGTACAATAACATTTGTACCGGTTTCGAACCCATCCATCTCAACTAATATTTGGTTAAGGGTTTGCTCTCGCTCATCGTGTCCACCACCCATACCAGAGCCGCGCCGTCGGCCTACAGCATCTATCTCATCGATGAAAATGATACATGGAGCGTTTTTCTTAGCCTTTTCAAACAAATCACGCACCCGACTTGCGCCAACACCTACAAACATTTCTACAAATTCTGAACCCGATATGCTAAAGAACGGTACGTCGGCTTCACCAGCCACAGCCCGTGCTAGCATAGTTTTACCAGTACCTGGAGGCCCCACTAGCAGTACGCCTTTTGGTATCTTTGCTCCGACTTCTTCGAATTTGCTAGGATGCTTTAGAAAATCCACTACCTCGACGAGATCTTGCTTTGCCTCGTCGGTTCCAGCAATTTCGCTAAATGTTACTTTACTTTTTTCGTTACCATATAGCCGAGCTTTGCTTTTGCCAAACCCCATAGCCTGGTTGTTTTGACCTTGAGCCTGACGAAACATAAAGAATATCAAGCCGCCAATCAACAACATTGGTATTAACATAGTGCTTAGACTCAGTAGAATTGCCCCTGTCTCATCAGCGGGGGTATCAGATAGTTCAACTTTAGTCTGATCGACTAGCTTATCCTGTGTAAGGGTGCTAATACCACCTCGAATGTACGTTTTTTCAGTTGGCTTGTCTTGGTCTTTAGGTGTAACTTTCAAATCGTCACCCTGGCCTTCTATTTTTGTTATCTCGCCTTTATTAGCACGATTAATGACATCGGAAATTGGTTTTTCTTTCAGTGATGTGTCTGACGAAAATAAAGCGTATCCTAGCATTACCAAAAAAACCATAATCGCCAAGAAAAGTCCCGAACGAATTTGCTGTGAACGTGAGCGTTTAGGGGTTTTTTGTTTAGGGTTCTTTGAATTCTTTTTGGCCATATATGTTCTTTCATCTCTCCATATAATTATTCAACTAGACGCATACTATCTTATCACAGCATGACATACTGAGCACTCAACAAAGCCCTGACTCCATTTCCGACTTGCATAAGCGTACCTTGACGACCAGTTTTTATAAAATGTAGAAGCCTTCGTAATTGTTCTGATTCCAACGACTGACCTATAATGCACCGCAATATTTCTAAAGCCACACTATCAGGTAGCATAATTATATCGTAGCGAGGATATCCCATGTTAGATTTCAGACGCCTGGCATAAATTTCAGCTTCATGCTCAATCTCTTCGCGCAATCTGTGTTGATCGGCAATAATCAGCCGTAGAGATTTTTTTTCCTGATTACTTAAGCGCCCGACAATACCATGTCGAATGTAGTTTCTAGTAAAACGCATGTCTTCGTTTGTTGAATCTTCGCGCCATCTTAGATTGTTTTCGATAGCATAACGAACTATCTCGGCTTTAGGGACTTCTAGGAGCGGTCGAACGATAGTCTCAGTCGATCTAAGCGAAGCGGCCCCCCGCCAACCTGTGCCACGTACTAGATTTAGCACTAACGTCTCGACTATATCATCGGCATGATGCGCAGTAACTAAAGCATCTGCCTCGTAGTCTTGACGAATTTTTTCGAGCCACGCGTAACGCTCGGTACGTAACCGGTCTTCGCTATTATCGCTAGACTTTTCTAGCCGTGTCGTAACATAGTCAAGGCCGTAGTCAGCAGCTGTTTCTCGAACCAAATCTTCGTCCTGCGTACTATCAGGTCTAACTGCGTGATCGACATGAGCTACCACTAAATCATGTGACGACCGCGTATGAAGCATATGCAACAACGACATACTATCGATTCCACCCGATACCGCCACGATATATTTCATGGTATGTAGTATAACGTATTTGATAGGTTGATATTGCTGTATAGTAATATCTACAAACTAAAGGAGGTTCCTGCTATGGAAAAACCTGACTCTAAAGCACTAAAATTAGAAGCTATTCATACTTCACCTGCTACTCTCATACTTCAATGGCTAGCCTACGCATTCTGGGGATGGTTAGGTGTAGTTATTATCTGGCTATCAGCGATTACATTCAGCTTTTTTGTACAGGGAAATGAATTTGATGGCAACATAGCAGAAGCTGTAGCCTACCCACTAGCCGCTACTATCGTACTTGCAATCATTGCTGTAATCAGTGATATGTTCTACTCACGTCGAGAATGCACTACCAAAAAAACTGGCATGGAAAGCATCATCATGATTATACATACGGTTTTGTTTGCACTACTTGGAATTGCGGCTATCGTCGTAGCGGTATTTTCACTCATCAATATGCTTATATCGACCGGAGTGTCGGTCGGAAACGGTGCCAAGATTACTCTGTATACTTCTTTCGTAGGTTTCGTGTTTTATGCAGTGCTAGCTTTGCGCGTCGCCTTAGTCGGTAACGTAAAAAATATTCGCAAGATTTCCTGGATCACACTACTTTCAATCAATGTAATTATGCTGATTACTAGCCTGGTCGGCCCAATTGCATTTTCAATCAACACAAAACAAGACCGCTTAATCGAAACTAGCCTCAACTCAATTGTTGAATCGATTAACCAATACGTTGACAAGAACAATAAGTTACCGGATTCGCTATCAAGCATTAGCTTAAACAATAAAGATGCAGAAACGGTGATCGCCGAAGAACTAATAAAATTCAAACCAAATATCAAACCAGCAGAGAATATACGCCAGAATATTTCTGCCTACCTATCTGAAAATACGACTGTAAAAAACGATCAAAAAACGTTTTTCTACGAGATATGCACTACCTATATAGCCGAGAAAAAAGTTTCATGGAATGATATATCACCCGAAGAATATCCTAACTATATATCACCTTATAGCGCACACCCCAAAGGTGACTATTGCTACAAACTAAGCACCTCTTCAATATCATCTAAGTATTAATAAACAAAAAACAGCTCACCGAGAGTATGTGGAGAGCTGTTTTTTCATGTATTAAAAGATAAATTACCGGTTTCATTCTCACCCTCTATGCTCCTTCTGACATAACCCCTAGATTCGAGTAGTTATGAGCATTGGCTCTTTCAGCTATTTAACTGTAATTGTTTTCTGCTTATATTTCTTCGCTTTTTGTTGCGTTGATTCATACTAGCTAACCAGTTTTGAAAACAACTTCAGGGTATTCTAAATAGCTATAAACAACTCTAGTAGTCACGCATGGCGGGGTGGGCCACGCATTTCATGCATATATAAACAATCTCCCCTTAGAGGGAAATCTTCAGGTTCTCAGAATGCAGAACTGTGAATACCGGATTTATAAGCTTCAGGAGAACCTAGATAGTTTGTAGGCC
>RZYF01000092.1 GCA_010014665.1 Candidatus Saccharimonadota bacterium
GGTATACTGATCTCGATCACGTCTTCGTCGGCCCCGGCCCGGACGTCGGTATTGAGACCAAAAAACGATAGTAGGTCTTCGACGTACTTCCTGGCGTAGTCTATAGATTCTTCTCTGTTCATCATGTATCCTTTCGTTTACTACGTTTTTTGCCCCGGGGCTTGATAGCGGCGGCTGCGCCCGCTTCTGTTACTAGTTCGGCCTCTATAGCGGCGTCGACGCGTTTTTGAGCATCTTTGGAGGTACTTTCGCTAACTAACGCTTGCATCTCGTCGACGTCTCGGCCCAACAATATATGTTGTTGTATAACCGCCACGATCGACGACACTACTGTATAAAGCGAGATTGCTCCCGGTAGATATATCATAACCATGAAAGTCATGAGTGGGAAGAAAAGGTTCATACGCTGCATCATGATAGCGCTGATTTCTGAAGGATCGACCTCTGAGCCAGCCGCCTGGGCTTTTACGACGTCACGCAAACGTTTGTGTTCGGTTGGTTGCGGTGATATCTGACGCGTCTGGAAGAACTGTAGTACTGCTGCTAGTAAAGCTAGGATGATAAGCGGCCAGTAGATACCTTCGTTGGTGACAGCGGTTTTCGCCAGATTGACGATACCGAGTAGAGATTCGTTGAAATTATCTGGGTTATTTATAAGTTCTTTGATCGGGCCGATTTGCTCCAAGAAACCGTAAGAAAAGGCTGCTACCTTGTCACGCTCAACCGTGATAATACGTACCACGCTGAAAAGGGCGATGAATATTGGCAACTGTAGAAACAGTATGCCGATACTTGACATCGGTTTGATACCTTTCTCGCGGTAGAGCTCGAGCATAAGCTGACCTTCGAGGGTTTTGTCACCTTTGGATTTGGCTTTAATTTTCTTGAGTTCGGGTTGAATCGCGCGCTGGAGTTTGGTCTGGTGAAGTTGTTTTTTGATAAGTGGCCACATAAGTAGGCGCACGATGACTGTGAAAATTATCAGGGCAATACCAAAGTCAGATCCAGGTATGACGCCATAGATAAAAATCAACAGGTTAAAGATTGGTTGCAGTATCAAAAGGTCGAATATGTTCATAACTTATGAAATTATAACAGATTGAAACAACTACTGATAGAGGCCAGCGTCTTTTAGGAGTGACAGTAGCTCGGTTTGCAGTTCTTCGGCCGGCATGGTGGCGTATTCGATACTAAATACCGTAATAGCCATGTCGACCTGAGGTTTTATGTGGTCATAGTGGGTGCGGACAACTTCAAAAACTCGTCGCCGTATACGGTTACGAACTACGGCTGACTTGCTAACTTTTTTGCCGACAACTACAGCCACACGCCCATGCGGACGCTTGGTATTGGCAATAAACCGTAAAGCTACTCGACGAACTCGCACCGATTTACCGTTGCGATACAAATAACCCAGGCTACCGTGCCCATGAAACCTAAACTGATATTTCAGCATGTATCTATGATATACCAAACAAAAACAAACACGAGCCACTATGGACTCGTGTAGGTATAGAATTCCGCACTATTTTGATTAAATCAACTAAACGCTAATCTCGTGACGCTGTTTTGCACGGCGACGCTTGAGTACTAGGCGGCCAGCTCTGGACGCCATGCGAGCACGAAAACCATGCACGCGAGCGCGGTGACGGGTTTTTGGTTGGTATGTTCTCTTTGGCATATCATTATACATATTAACAGATGATTGCGTTTTTCTCAAGACCTTTCCTGATATAACTTGTTGGTCTGACTTGAATTCAAAATCTCCTACGACAAGTGATTGGCCTACCTAGGCCAAGCCCAACAAGGCGAAAGCTTATCAGTTGGCAGTTGGGCGCTTGCTTGGAGTAGAAGATTTTGAAGCTCAGATTCTCAAAATTGACAAGACCTGGAATACCGTGGTCATAGGCTTGAAAAAAGTCCGGAGTGAGTAGTCTGGTATATATCTTTTCCACACATCGGCTGTTATTATCCACAGATTCAACAGAGGTAGAGAAAAAATGTGTAAAAGTTCTTGTCAAATTATGGTTGTATACATTTCCACTACACCACCGTACTTGTGGAAAACTACCATCCACCGTTATACTAAGAGTTATCGAAAAGAAAATTACAAATAAGGGGTATTGGGGGTAGTTTTGTGATGAATCAGGGGGT
>RZYF01000093.1 GCA_010014665.1 Candidatus Saccharimonadota bacterium
TTGCCCGTAAATTTGTTACTGGGGTGGGCGGGTCGGTGGAATAGTAGTATGAGGCACTTGTGTAGTAGGGCGAATAGTTACCCGCTACATCATACGCCCGTACGTAAAATACGTTCGTTCCACTACGGTATGCCGCGCTGACATTATCAAGGTTCATTCCGGCTTGGCATATTTCGGTCGCGAATGGTCCCGATGTCGCTCCGGTTTTGTAGCAATACCCAGCCACACCCGAATGCTGATCAAATGCGTTAGGCCACTGGAATGTAAAATTATTGCGTGAAGTAAAGCCAGATGGCATCACCGACACTAGACTTGGATTCGTTGGGTATACCTGATCATACTTATATATAAATGGTGCAAACACCTCAGGATCAACATTAGCAGTTACATCTTGCGCCTGAATCCTTAAATAATATGTCCCTGGAACATCGTCCGTAAGGTCAGGTGTAAGTTCACTTTTATCGACGTATACACCTGCCGTTCGCGGAACGGCTGTCTGGTCGGTACCAAAGTACACCCAATACCCAGCAATATTTGAGCCCAATATACCATCCGTCGCACCGCCCGCCTCGCCGGGTTCGGGCCAATCAAAATGTGGGTTTTTGTGGTTATACCATTTATCACTAATTAATTGGCTTGTTTTAGTGTTGGTGTCGTAGCCAAGTGCAACGCTCGGATTTGTCGGCGGAATTACATCATAATAATAGTCTACTTCGTACCCCTGGACGACAGGCGTCGAGACGTTATCGTGTGACTCAAGAACAATTTTAACCTGCAGAAAATGACGCGGTATGGAATTAACCTTTGCGCGGCGGCTTGATTGATAGATTGCAGGGGGTTCAGTCAAAACCCACTCATCCCACCCCACGCCATCAACGGATGATCGGGTATATATTTGCAAGCTTGTGTTTTCTGGAACGGTCGCTTCTACATTTACCCCCGCATATGTCAACAACCCGTCAAATGTCATAGGCTGCGATATATGCTGCGCTCCGCCACTATAACTTGTGGTGTCACTCGGCACATTAAACTGCCAAAGCTCAACACTTGATTCACCCGCAGACACAATTGCACGGGTATCGTCGACAGGCACAACTATCGATCCTGTCCGGAATACCACAGGTGCATCGTTATTCACTGACCAGCTATCTACCGCTATGTCATACGTATAGGCCTCAGCAGTATTACTCCCTCTCTGCGCGTAAATCTTATTACCACTTAACAGCATGGTTGATCCATAGGCAGATGCTGCAGGCAGCAACGAAAGCGTTGTCCACGTATCTGAATTAATATTGTAACGATAAAAGTTCCTACTTGAGCCACCAGCGATCACATAAATGGCATTATTACTCTTGTTATACACAAATGAACCCTGCGTTATATTGTTTGGGACATCTTGTAGCTTAGTCCATACGCCACCACTTTGCGACGGCTCATACCGGTAGTAGTTCCGAGCTCCAAAAGACACGTACAATATGTTGTTTGCGTTGACTAATGATGTTGCACCCGGGCTATTTACGGCAACAGGGGCATCTGCCATATGGTTCCATTGTTGGGTCTGTTCATCAAGTTTATAAAAATTACGGCTACCCTTGGCGGCAAGGTAATAGACATCTCCGTCAAGGTAGCCCAGCGAACCACCCGAACCCACTACTGGCGGTGGCGTAAGGTACTTGGTTTCACCAGTAATACGATTTTGCCTAGCTACAACAGAAAAGTTCGACGAGCTGTCATTACTACCGCCCAGCCAATAAATATTCTTAGCCCCATCGTAAGTAGCTGTTGTAATATTTGTACCTAACCATGTTCGGTGCGCGTCTATATTGGTATAAGTCATCCTTTTCATCGGCTCTATTTGCTCTGTGGATGGACTAAACAAGCCAGTAAACGTGTCAAACCGGACCATTCTTTTTGTATAAGTCCCCGAGTTACCCGTTAATATATACATGTACCGCTTATTGTCAGAAGCGACCGTCGACCACGTTGTTGTCTCTTGAAACCCGTCTATAGCCATCCAACAATCGGTCGCGATATCATACCTTATCACATTTTGCGCGACACTCCGCTGAGAGTCGCTATTGCCCGGCCGCAAAAACAGATACAG
>RZYF01000094.1 GCA_010014665.1 Candidatus Saccharimonadota bacterium
AAATTGCTCGATATAGCCAAACTCGGAAACATCGAGAACCTGCGGCGGGTTGATTTGGTAGAGATGGTTAACTGCGAGTATCCATCTCAGATTACACATCACCTGAACCAGCTGGTAAAACGAGGAGATTTGGTGCGTAAAGATGGCAGACTAGTACCGGCACTCAAAACGAATGCTGGTCTACTACTAATACCGGTTATGGGCGAGGCTGACTGTGGCGAAGCGACCAAATACGCCGACGGAAGGCTAGTCGACAATCTAGCTGTTTCGCCATCTATGTTGCAACCTAAACTGTCCGATAAACTCTATGCACTTGTAGCACGGGGAGACTCTATGAACCGGGCTGAAGTTGGGGGAAAGACGATAGAAGACGGTGACTACATAATTATCGAAAAACATGACAACTATACGCCAAAAGACGGCGACATAATCGTGTCGATTATCGCTGGGTTAGCTAACGTCAAACGCCTACGACGCGACAATGCCAGGCAACGTATACTGTTGCTAAGTGAAAGCCACCGGCAAAGCGATTTTGCTCCCATAATTATCAGCGAAAACGACGATTTTGCTGTCGAAGGCAGAGTGGTAGATGTGATAAAAGGAGTGCATGAATGAGCAAGTCAATTTATAAACTATACATCGACGAGCTCGGTATGTCTCATCCAAAAAGCTACATAACATCACCGTATTACATATTGCTTGGATGTGCGATTGACGAAGCTCATCAGCGTGATTTGCGTGAACTTGCTGGACATATAAAGTTTAAGTACTGGGGTAAAACGGACGTTATCTTCCACTCAGCAGAAATTGCTCGAAACCTAAATGAGTTTGCAATATTCCGTCAAAACGAAGCATTGCGTGAAAATTTCATAAAAGATCTGTTGGATATGCTCCAAAAAACACCGGTTCACATAACGGCAGCGGTGATTGATAAACAAAAAGCTTTCCAAAACTCATGGACAGAAAAAACGGCTATTCGTAGGACTGCTTCGTCTGTTTTATTTAATTTTTTGGCTTTTATATACACTAAAGGCCCTTGCAAGGGGCATATTATTATTGAAGCTTCTAGCGCTCAGCGCGACGGCTTGTATCTCGATGCGTTTAACGATTTGCTGTCTCCGAGTTTTATGCAAAATAATCCTCATTTTGATGACATACGTAGCTATCTGACGTCTATAAACTTCGTTACAAAACAAAACCACGACATCGAATCACAAATTGCTGATTTGCTAGTGTACGGTATCCGCTGTCAACTCGAAAAAGACGGGGGAATCGCGATTGAAAAAGGCTCCTACCAAGAAAAAATAATGAATATTTCAAAATCTAAGCTTATACATCCTATTTCGAGCATGAGTCCTCAGAAGAAAGTGTTTTATGATTTGATCACCCCAGTAGATATACAACCGAAGCGTAAATTGCCTAGAAAACAAGAAAAACGCGGTTGAGCCATAAGGTCTCGCACGCGTCTTTGAAGTAAGAATAGCAAATAATAGAGTAAAAGTCAACAAGGAAGTCGTAATGAACGAAATAATATGCCCACACTGCAAAAAAGCTTTCAAGGTAGATGAAGCGGGTTTTGCCGACATACTAAAGCAAGTGCGTGATCGTGAGTTTGAGGCTGAATTACACGAGCGACTCGAGATGTTTGAGCGAGAAAAGCAAAATGCCGTGCAGCTAGTAGAAGCCAAGACGAAGAACGAGCTACAGACTGGATTGGCCAAAAAAGATGCCGAACTATTGGAGCTGAAGGTTCGACGCGACGCGGAGATTGCTGAACTGCGGGCAGAAAAAGACGCCGCATTTGCTAAGTTAAACGCCGAACAAGAGGCCGAGCTCATACGTCTACGTACCGAGCTACAGGCGACTGAAACCGAAAAGAAACTGGCTGTCACCGAAGCGGTCAACAAAGTCGAAAAAGAACGCGACGAATTAGCCAACAAGCTTGTAAGCAAAGACACCGAAAAGCAGTTACTCGAAACTTCACTGAGAGACAAGTACGAGTCTGAGCTCAAAACCAAAGAAGAAATGATTGCTTATTATAAAGACATGAAAGCTAAGCTTTCGACTAAAATGGTGGGCGAAACGCT
>RZYF01000095.1 GCA_010014665.1 Candidatus Saccharimonadota bacterium
ATGATACTAGGACAATACATGACACCGCAATTTACACTAAACAAAGCTGGCGGTATAAATCCCGATCCTCGCACTGATTTAGAAAAAGGCTATGGTTCTGGCAATGCCATGACTGCTGGTGCTGGTGCTTTAAACTCTGGTATCGGACGCGCTATCGGTATGGAGGCGTTATACCAACCAGACATGGAGAAAGTAATCGCAGATGTCAACAAAATGTCTCACTTTCCAGGCTACAACATCGACAAACCCGGCTACAAAGACAACTACCGCAACAAACTTTGTAATGACCGTTCGATATCAGGGGCCGGCATAGCAACCGACATGTTCTGTAATATTCAGTGGGGTTATACCCAGGAAGTGTTATTGGGTTCGAGTTATAGCCCGAGAGAAGTTATCGGTTATCTACGACGGCAAACAGACTGGCCTACGGGTTCTGCTTGCTATAGCGACTCTGTGATAAACGCAAACATTAGAATCAAAGGTCCTGACGGTTATAACGATCCTGGAGTTGAAACTAGCGGAGCTTGCCTAAAAGCCCAAAAAGAAGGGTTAGAGAAAGTACCGCATATCGACGAAAATGGCTCCGTTAGTACCCAGCGTTACAGAGATTATATGTCAAACTGTATAGAAAGTGACAAACCGATTATCGACGAGTTCAACTGGGGTGAAAATCAATACGGTTCTCAAAGCGCTGCTTACTGTGCCCTCAATCCCGAAGAGATTTTCCGTTACTTTAGGTTGTTTGTCTTCGATACAAACATACTTGATGCTGATCAAAAATCGATAGATGACACTCTAGGTGGGGCACCTAATGCACTAGTGGCTAACAATACCGGATCTGGTGGATCGAGTGGTGGAGTGTTTACCCCGTCAGGCACCGTACAGCAATTAGCCCAAAATCTACTAGCATGTTCCAACGCAACCCTCAGTACTGGAACTTGGTTAAGTAGTGGTGTTAGCCCGTTACAACAGGTTACAAATATGGCCAACGGTCTACCGGCTATACCGGGTTATTCATATAGCGTAAACCCAAAAATACTCCAGGTACTGGTTGCGATGTGCCAAAAATACAAATTCACCATAACATCTTTAGTCCGAACAACGATGACAGCTGATGGTGTAAGTGTTCACCCATATGGTCTGGCGGTAGATATCGGTAGTATCGGCTCAAACGGTCTAGAGACGTTGGACGCAACCTACAGGGCGTTCCTCATAGACGCACAATCACTGTTCCAAGAGATGAATACTAGGAATACATTTGGTGTATATCCTTCTCTTAAAAACAGTGTTGAACAGTTTATAACCTATTCTTATGTTTTCTCTGACGCAGGAACTGGGGCACACCTCCATATAGGGCTACCTAAAATAGAAATGTTAACTCCATGAAAAATAGCGCAATGAGAAAATATATATTCAATCAACTTATCTTATACTTTCGAAGGGTCTGGAAATATCGTGGATTTGTAGCGCTACTGGTTGCGGGATTGTTCGTTGTCGGTGGGCCAAACCTAGTTTCTGCGAGAATCAACATTCCCGACTATGTCTTTAGCAACGAATATAAGCAATTAAATAACATATATTTTTATGAAAAAAATGTGTATTGTTTGCCTGGTACGCAATTTCCGGGAGGAGATAGTACTGCGACGGCTGGCGCTACAGGAGATGCTAGCCAAAGTACCGGTGCTGTTGTTTATAATTTTCTACTCGGCAAAGGTTTGTCGCCCGTACAGGCTCTAGGTGTACTAGGAAATCTTATGCGAGAATCGGGTGGAGGGACTCTGAATCTGGACGCAACAGCCGTAAACTCGATCGGGGCTACTGGCATCGCCCAGTGGTTAGGTGGTAGAAAAACAAATCTCATAAACTACGCCTCTGGCTTAGGTTTGTCAGAGTTCAATCTACAGGTTCAGATGGATTTTATGTGGCAAGAACTAACAACTAGCTACAAAAAAAGCACCTTAGATCCACTGCTTGCCACAACTGATCTCAAAACCGCTACTGAAATATTTCTAAAAAAGTACGAGATACCGGGTCACTATGATGTCGAATTGCCAGTAAGATACGAAAATGCACTAGAAG
>RZYF01000096.1 GCA_010014665.1 Candidatus Saccharimonadota bacterium
GCGGCTCATGCTGTTGTCAAAAACCCGGGAACCAAATACAACCCGTTGTTTATATATGGTGGTGCTGGACTGGGTAAAACCCATTTAATCCAAGGGGTTGGCAACGAAATCGCCCGGCTCTCGCCTAGTCTTAGAATTGTTTATATCAGCTCAGAAACATTTGTCAGTGAATTCCTGGACTATATACGCTTCAAAAAAGCTGGTTTTTCCGACAAATACCGCAATATTGACGTACTTATTATTGATGACGTTCAATTCATAGCTGGCAAAGAAAAAACTCAGGAAGAGTTTTTTCACACCTTTAACGACCTACACCAAAAAAACAAACAGATCATCATAAGCTCCGATAAACCGCCGAAGAACATCCCAACCCTAACAGAACGTCTACGTAGCCGTTTCGAATGGGGTATGACTATAGATATCCAAATGCCGGACCTCGAAACTCGCTGTGCTATTTTGCAAACCAAAGCTTCTCAGAGTGGCGTCGACCTAAACCTAGAAACGGCTGAGTTTTTGGCAAAAAACATCAACACCAACACCCGCGAACTCGAAGGTGCCCTCAACCAACTACTAGCTTTTTGTGAAGTACGCGGAATCTTACCAGACGTCGAAACTGCCGAAGGACTGATCGGAGACACTAGGCGTAGTCGCCCACACCATGTTACCTCCAGACAGATAGTCGACAAAACTGCCCGGTATTTCCGCCTTGACCTCAAAGAAATTGTCGGCGCAAAGCGCGATAAACACATAGTCGTTCCTAGACAGATAGCTATGTACCTCCTACGTAGTGAGCTGCACATGAGTTTCCCACGAATTGCCAACGAACTGGGGCGCAAAGACCACACTACCGCTATACATTCTGTCGACAAAATCGAACGTTCCCTAAAATTAGACCAGTTTATCAGAGAACAAGTTGCGGAAATTAAGGAGAAAATTTATGAGTAGAAACTGTGTAGAAATTGGTCAAAAACACTGGGAAAAACCTGTGTTAGTTCGTTCACAGTTTGTCCACCACTCGACCATCCAAGCATACCTACAATCACTAAAGTGTGCAAATCTACTAAATCTCCCCAAAACACCCCACCAACTATTCACACAGTTATACACCGCTATTTTTCAACCAAATACCTCAATAAATAACCTAATTTATCCACTTTTCCACACACCCTACTACTACAACTACTATATTTATATAAATAGAAAGGAACTAACTAAATGAAAGTTATTGTCACCCAGGAAAATCTAAATCGAGCTTTAAGTGCAGTTAGTCGTATAGCCAGTAGTAAGACTTCCCTACCGATCCTGTCAAACATACTCATAAAAACTGAAAATAATCGACTATGCGTAATCGCCACCAATCTTGAAATTGCTTCGGTTTATTATGTCGGCGCCAAAATTGCTAACGAGGGTTCACTAACAATACCAGCGCGGTTAGTTAGTGAGTTTGTAGGTCAACTACCTAAAGATAATGTTGATCTGAAAGTCGATGGTACAAAACTTCTTATATCATCTGGTAATTACCGTTCAACCATAAATGGCGTAGTAGCCGACGAGTTTCCGGAAATCCCGACAATTAAACCGACATCGAAGATAGTTTTGTCCGCCACACTACTCAAACAAGTAATATCTCAGACGGTTATAACCGCTTCACATGACGACACACGACCAGTTCTGACTGGTGTTTTGTGTTATAGCCTAGATGGTTATATGTATATGGCTGCAACCGATGGTTATCGTTTGTCAGAACGTCGATTAATTAAGACAAAAGAAGATTTCAGCGCTCTAATACCGGCCAGTACTTTGCAAGAAATTGCCCGTGTAATCACCGACAATATAGAAGAGGTTACGATGTTGTTTGACGAGTCACAAGTGCGGTTTTCGATGGGTGATGTCGAGGTAACGAGCCGCCTAATCGATGGGAAGTTTCCTGACTATAAACAACTTATACCAGCGTCAACAGATATAACAGCCAAAGCTAAAACTAGTGAACTAGGTAGAATAACTAAAATCGCTAGCCTGTTTGCACGCGAAAGTGGTGGTAGTGTGACACTACATACCGACGAAAC
>RZYF01000097.1 GCA_010014665.1 Candidatus Saccharimonadota bacterium
ATACCTAGTCTTTGGCTCGTATCGCTTCATGTACTTTTTTCCTTATATGTATATATAAAGGTAGGAGAGAAAAAAGAAAAGAGCTAACAGGGGTAAAATGAAGGATAAATACCAAACATGCATAGTGGGGATTTTATAGAGCTTTTTTAGGCGTAAAAAGTATTGCAATTATCCCACTCGGGATAGTATAATTAACCCAGAAAGGTTAGTAAATATTCATATCGAGGGTAGCTATGAGTAGACAACTAGGTTCAAAAAATAAAGAAGAAGTCCCGCCTGAGTTGGCGATGAGCGAAGCGGAGCGACTTGATTATATAGCCGCGCTGATCATTGAGCTGCTGGAGGATGAAGTGGCACAGGAGGAGGCGCAGCATGCAACCGCTAGCAAGTAAAAGTGCCATAGCTGCTATACGAGTCTCCACTACCAAACAGGGTACTGATGGGGACTCCCCTGACGCCCAAAAGGAGCAGATCGAGCGGTTTGCTGCAGATCGAAACATAATCATCAAGAAATTCTTCGTTTTCCTAGAATCAGCCAGCAAAGAACAGCAGCCGATGCAAGAAGCTGTGGATTACTGTACGGACGCTAAAAATGGCATAGACTTATTTATCATAAAGTCGATTGACCGCTTTACCCGTGGCGGTTCGCTTAGCTACGATATACTCAAAAACCAACTTGAAGCGAGCAAAGTGCAGCTCGTCGACATATACGGCGTTATCAGCTCCCAACAGGTAAATACCCTCGACCACCTTGGATTTGAATACAACTGGAGCGTCTATAGCCCGAGCAAGAAATCCGAAATACTCGAAGCTGAACGCTCAAAAGATGAGCTACGCGACATTATGAGCCGTATGATTGGCGCAGAGATTCGCTATACCCAGAACGGCTACTGGATGCGCCAAGCGCCTATAGGCTACGTGAGCGAGAAGATTGAAACCAAACACGGCAAGCGTTGCGTGCTGCGACCCCACCCAGCCGAAGCTAAGCACATTACGCGTATCTTTGAACTGAGAGCCGAAGGACTACTGACAGACAAACAAATCGCCGAAACTGTTAACGCGCTCGGTTTTAAAACTAGGGTACGCTACAAACGCGACAACAACGACCGTACGCGCGTTATCAAGCAGATGGGCGACGCTAAACTGACCGAAAAGAATCTGCAAAAGATTGTATCAAACCCGATTTATGCCGGTATTAACGTCGAAAAGTGGACGAATTACCAAGCTGTTAAGTGTGCCTTCGATGGCTTAGTTTCCATCGATTTATTTAATCGTGCCAATCGCGGCAAGAAATATATTTCTGTTGAAGGTGTCGAATATAAGATACTGCGGCAAAAACCTAAGCCGCACCTTGAAAACAAAGCCCAACACAACCCAAAGTTTGCCTTCCGTAAGTTTGTATTGTGCCCTGAATGTTCTAGGCCGCTACTTGGCAGCGCCAGTCGTGGTAAGACGGGTAAATATTACCCGGCCTATCATTGCAGCAATCACGGCCATTATTTTCGTGTACCTAAAGATGAAATGGAGGAGCGAATCATGCTGTTTGTAAAACAACTAAAGATGGAGGATGCGAAGATTGAAGCATTGATGCAAGCGGTGCGCGATGAGTACGAGCGAAGGCTCAAGACTCAGGGCGGTGACGCCAAGCAGATTAATGCACAGATTGCAGCACTCCGCGGTGAAATAAGTGTGACTCTCAGCAAAATTAAGTTCCTGAGCAGCCCTTCGGCGATTGCATACATAGAAAGCGACGTAGAAGCCATGGAACAGAAGATAAAGCAGCTAGAGCAGGAAAAGAGCCAAATGGTCAAGCAAAAGCCCTTGGATATTGAGTCTATTTTAAAAAAGGTCCGCTACCTCCTGGAACATATCGATGAACTACTGTTAAAGCAAGTAAATCCGGTGCGAAAAGCCCAGCTTTTCGGTGCTTTATTTAACCAGTTACCCACCTATGACGATTTAGATTCTGGAACTCAAAAAACACCCCTTTTTACAGGGGTGAATTCCGTTTTCCGACTTGCGTCGTTTGAAAAATCTCTTATGGTGA
>RZYF01000004.1 GCA_010014665.1 Candidatus Saccharimonadota bacterium
CAGCAAACGATGGATCATAAAATCCACGAACAAGCCACGAATCGTACAGTGGGCCTAAAGCAGGGTCTATAAATCAACCAGCCAAAATCGAGCAGGTAGTCCAAATGAAACATAAGGCCAGTAACTAGCCGCGGGGAACGTACAGACAAACCAACTTTGTGTTCTATAGTCTACGTCGCACAATATATCTTTTACGACTCGTAAGAAGTAGTTCAAAGATGATTACACATACGTCTTTATAATGACGTTTATTGAGATATATATTACAAATGGGGGACTTAGCGCCCTACATACATAAGTGCCAATACAATAGTTGTAATTACTTCACATAGCTAACACTTCACGCCTTATGTTATCTTCGTTTATATGTACGATTAATGTCACACGTCCATAAACGCCTAGTTTGATTTTTCCACAGCTTATGACCTCGTAGCTAATATTTGACTTTTTTATTATATTATTCCCCCACTATCACTTTTACCCTATTTTGACTTTTACAATATTCTGTGTTTTGGTATAGTTTTTTTCAGAAATTGATAGTACAGCTTTTTTAGAACAAATATAGAACAGAAGTAGTGGAGCAGGAGGGTAACAGGTTGATCTCTAAATAAACCTAGAAACGATTATCGATAGAACGCTTTGGAGCTAACACGAACGTCCACGTAAGACACTGGTACAATCTGCTTAGTATCCAAATAAGAAATTATATTCACGATATCCGCAACCTGCCCTGCCGGGTCTCGGTCAATACTGGTTTTGAAACCGTATCCCCTACCCTCTAGATACACATCTACCTGACGTGAGGTTAGGAGTGGTAGTTCTAGCCTCGATACCCCCTGCCCTTTTTCACTCAAAATAGCGACCAGTCGGCCTACGTATCTAATCATTCGCTCGGGAGCAACAGAGCTAGAACTGTTTGGGTCAATCCCGCTTTTATCTTCGACTACAAGGGTTGGAGGCACACCGACAATCTGCTCAAAAGCTACCCCGCTGGCATCGATATAGTATTGTTTTCCACCTATTACCCAGCTAGCAACAGGCTGACGTAGTTCTACCGCAACTTGGGCTGGCTGCAAAAATCCAGTTAGGGCTACTTCAACATTTTTCACTTCAGGATGCCTCTGTTGAGCATATCGAGTTAGAGTAGCTGATTGTAGAGAAAAACTAAAACGCTCTCCAGGACGTGATGAAAAATACGAGTTTACCGTATCTTTATAGGCCTCTACTCTTGTCACATCTTCAGTCGCTATCTGAACCGAGAAAATACTTTGGGATAACAGTGCGTATATAAACGCCACAGAGGCCAGGCATAGCAAAAAAACACCACCAAGTTTACGACGATGCGTTCGTAGGTCATGAGTCTTGAGACGATCAGAGCGCAACTGTGAATTCTGTTCGCTAGCCACTCGAATTTCACTCGAAACCGCCCCGGTTATAGTGCGACTGCGCCGAAAAGTATAATCCGATTGATCTTCAAGATGTGGAGACCGTACAGAATTAGTGTTTTTAGTGAATCTATGAAACAGCCTCATCCGACCCCTTCGGTTGTGCAACTATTTCTAAGATTAACTTTGCTACTTGCGTAGCCGCGTCAGGTCGAGCGAAGGCGTGTAGAGCGGTCGAGATACTAGCTGAGTAATCTGGGTTATCTAGTAGTTCTAGGATTGCAAGGACTAGGGTATCGCCTTGAGCTATGGCGTCATCACTCAATACTACAGCTGCGTTAGCCCGTTCATAAATTTCAGCGTTTTTAACCTGATCGCCTAATACTTTAGCTGGGATCATGATAGTTGGCCTAGCAAGAGCGGCTAGCTCCTGCATAAACGTCGCACTACCTCGAGCCACTACTACATCAGCTACCGCTAGTATTTCGTGCATGTTCTCGTATACAAAAGGTACAAGTTTGTAGTTTTCATCTTTAGGAACTAGTCCACGCAATTTATTATAATTATTCTTGCCACATATATGGTAAATTTGCACCCCTCGCTGCAATAATCTTTCGGAACCAGACAAAATAGCTCGATTTATACTCATAGATCCTAGACCGCCACCGGTAATTACTACGACAGGACGGTCAGACGCTAGTCCTAGCCTGGAGCGAAGAGCCCCCTGCTCTGCCTGACTATAAATTCGAAACTTATCACCAATCGGTACGCCTGTCTGTGTCGTGATGGATTTTTTGTATGTGGGATAGTTTTCGACCGGCATACCTGTGGCTATCCGCGAAGCATATCCAGCCAACAAACGATTAGTCAGCCCAGGACGTGCATCTGAATCATGTATAACTAGCGGAATTTTCAATAAATTTGCCGCATAACCGACCGGTAAACACACAAAACCACCTTTAGCAAACACCACGTCGGGACGAAAACGCTGGAATAATTTTATACTTTTAGACAACCCGCCCATCAACTTAAACAGATCAACTGCATTTTTGCCGTGAGTTGACAAATCTATCATTTTTTGGTATAATGATAGATTCGAATATCTACGAAACTTACCAGCCGGCACTGTAACTATTTCGACAGGAACAGTTGCATGAGCCATCAAGCCTTTGGCTTGTTCAAAAAAAGCCTTATCACAAACAAACATCACTTCGAGCGACGGGTCTGTTTTGGCTAGTTCATTTATTACGGCGAGGACTGGCGTAACGTGACCGCCCGACCCCCCGCCGGCGCACAGTAGTCTCACGCACGGCCTCCTGTTTTGTTATGTTCATATGAGTAGTATATCGCGAAATCGCCATAACTATACCAAGCTCTAGCATAGTAAACAGCAAGCTCGTACCACCAAAGCTAAGAAATGGTAATGTTACACCGGTCAGCGGAAAAACGCCAGTCATAGCACCCACATTTACTGCTACGTGGGTTGCTATCAAGCCAAATACACCTGCGGTCAGTATCCGCCACTCCGGTGCGACAGTCTTCTCCATAACTTTGAGAATTCTCCAAAGTAATGCGGCAAATAGGACAATAACAACAGTTGAGCCCAGAAAACCGAACGTCTCACCAACAATCGCGAAAATCGAGTCATTTACAGCTTCAGGAAGATAACCGAAGGCTTGAACTCCATGCCCCAAGCCTTTGCCGAAAAATCCCCCAGAGCCAAGTGCAATAGTGGCTTGGTTTATGTGGTAAGAAGCAGCATCTGAAACTCCCGACGATGAAAAAAAAGTTAACACACGAGTAATGCGATGAGGAGAAAACAGCACCATCAAAACACCAGAAACTAAAGATATACCTACACCCAAAGCTAACCACTTTCGGCTCAATCCGGCCGCATACAGCATCGCAAATACCATACCGAATATAGTAAGACCAGTGCCCATATCTTTTTGCATCACGACAACCAGTAGAACCGATACTACCACTATCAAACCAATCGGTATCAATGTCTCATGTAAATCGTTGACTTTTTTCTGGGCTACTTGTTTACCTAAGAAGGTAGCGCCAAACAGTAATATACCGAATTTCAGTAGCTCAGATGGTTGAAAGGAAATAATTCCAAAGTCATACCACCGCACCGCCCCGTTGGTCTTGATGATCAAACCACCATCCATCAACAAACCAAGAAATGACAATAAAGCGCAAGACAATAAGCCCAAAAGTAACACGTGTTTAGGATATTTTCGCCACAAATTTAACGGCAAGCTAGCTGCAACAAAGAAAGCTGTTAACCCAACTCCAAGATAGAGAAACTGTCTTTCCATAAAATGCGTCTGAGCCAAAGCACTATTACCGCCGGCATTCATCATTTCGACACGAGCAGGCGAAATACTATAGATAACTATCAAGCCAATAATCACCAGTATGCCCATGTAGAGCAATATCTGATAGTCCGCCCTGTGTTTTCGTGGTGTCGGATGCGCGTTACCAGATGCCCTTTGGTTGCGTCGCGGGAACATAATCTAGATATACCCTCCCATAAGAGCCAGTAACAGTCCTATGAATCCCATAACGCCACCAATCACCCAAAAGCGCATAGTGACTTTTACTTCTGGCCAACCACAAGCTTCAAAATGATGATGAATCGGAGCAATCAGAAATATCTTTTTGTGACGAATTTTTTTAGACAAAACCTGCAACAAACTAGAGCCCCCTTCTAGTACAAAAACAAATCCGATCACTGGTAGCAGGAACAGTGTGTCGGTCAACATTGCGACTACCCCTAGACCCATCCCTAGAGCAAAACTGCCGACGTCACCCATGAAAAATCGAGCTGGATAGATGTTAAACCAAGTGTAGCTCAGTAGTGCACCGACAACCGTCAAACAAAATCCGGCGATACCGTAGTTACCTTGCAAAAGAGCTATGACCGCAAAGAAACCGTATGCCATTATCAGTAAGCCTCCTGCTAGACCGTCCAACCCATCACTTATATTCACGGCGTTACTGGTTGTCACAGCCGTAACAATAAACAGCGGAACTATCCAAAGTCCAATCTGCCATTCGCCGATGAATGGTACATTTATACCGGTATATCCTAATTTGTAATAAAAATACCAAGCCGATACTGCAGAAACCAACAATATCAATCCAAATTTTATACTGGAACGCAGTCCAGCAACTCCGTTACCATTACCTCGAATATTTATAATGTCATCGATCAAACCTACGACCGCTCCCCCCAGGAGAGCCAGCATTGGCAATAATGTTTGCCTAGTACTATAGTTCGCAACAACCGTAACAAAAAGTATCACAAACACAAAAACAATACCAGCCATTGTCGGTATATGGCGACGATGTTTGGCTTCGTGGAGTTTAGAAAAAACCTTCGATAGTTCACCGGTTGTCGTGGTAGTACGCGGTTTCTTCCAGAAACGATATCTATATGCTGCAAAAGTATAGACCGGGGTGATAGCCATAGTCAGCAGAAATGCCCCAAGTGCCAATGCAAACATTTTTACAAGCTGGATAGTAAGTTCGTTAATATATATTGCGTCCATCAGTTTTCACTCCTTATCCTGCGCTCGGCAGCACATTTAAATACCGCAGAAGCCAGTTAGACATATCGTTGAATATTGGACCGGCCGCAGAAGTCCCGGCATAACCAGGTACTTTCGCATCATCGACTCGTACCATTATGACATACTC
Source organism: Candidatus Saccharimonadota bacterium (assembly GCA_010014665.1). Lineage (GTDB taxonomy): Bacteria > Patescibacteriota > Saccharimonadia > Saccharimonadales > Saccharimonadaceae > JAPUDS01. The sequence continues at coordinate 5,094 of RZYF01000004.1, forward strand.
TGGACTGTTACTACCGCCAAAACCTAGATATGTTCCAATAGAATTGTCGTCAGAATACCGACCGGTTTTGGGGTCTATAACCTGGCTCGTACCGGTTTTACCGCCAACTTTGAAACCTTCGGGATCATTTTTACCGAAAAATCCGGTCTTTCGTCCCTGCCAAATTAGATCACGAATCTGTTCTGATATATCTGCTCTAATTACGCTCGAAGCTACAACCTCAGGCATTTTTTCTATTACCTGACCTTGTTGATATGTGCCTCTAACCAATGTTGGCTTATAGTAAGTGCCGCCATTTATTATCATCGAAAAAGCCGACGCTGTCTGGATCATTGTATTATCCATACCCTGCCCAAATGTCATGTTAGCGTAGCGAATAGAACTACCCTCTTGATCGGTAGGTTTTATGATTGTACCAGCTAACTCTCCATCTTGCTCGACACCGGTCAACTGGCCATAACGATATTTATCATGAAAATAACTATACAGAGTGTTTCTGGCTTGATCGTTTATCGTGCCACCACCCATTTGACGAAGCACGTAGATTACACCCGTATTCAGCGAATACCTCAAAACATCCAACATAGTTGCGGCAGCTTTTTTGGGGTCATCTTCTACGTTACAAATCGCTTTCGGCCATTCTTCCATCTTGTAGCATCCTGTACCATCAGCAAAAGTAGAATTGACAGTAACCGCACCACTATCTAGCCCCGCACCCATAGTCAACGTTTTCATAACCGAACCATTTTCATAAGGGTAAGCTACCGTTTTATTTTGAAACACAGCATAATCATCAACTTCGGTATATTTTGCTGGATCATAGGTCGGATAGTTTGCCATAGCAAGTATGCGACCATTGCTCGGGTTCATAACCAAAATACTACCTTTTGTCGCCTTAGAACGCTCCAGACCTTCCCGCAAGAGACGCTCAGCTTTGAACTGAACACTTCTATCAATTGAAAGTACCACGTCACTGCCATCGAGTGCCGGTTGCGAGACATTATCATCGCCGATAGTTAGTGGAATCCGTCTAACATCAGTTACTGTCTCCAAACGGCCAGGTACTCCGCCCAATTCTTTATCCATGTAACCTTCCAGACCATACTTCCCAATGCCTTCGTTGTCAACGAAACCAAGCAACTGCGACGCTAGTATACCTTCTGGATAAACTCGTCTGGAACCTTTTTGCAAACCCACACCAGCCAATTCTTTTTTTGCGATCATTTCAGCTTGAGGGCGTGAAACTTGTCTAGCGAGTACTGCGTAGCGCAACTTTTTATCGTCCAAAAGATCAAATCCTGTCTCAACAATCTCCCCGGCGGCTATTTCATTTACGACATTACGGACTTCCAAAGCGTTTTTGACCTCGTACGGATCAGCAAACACTGTATAAACTGTTTCGTTTAGGACGAACGGCACAATCTCCTCACCCAAATTGTCCACGGCATATATGTTACCGCGTTCTGGAAATATCGTCAGTTTTGTTACTTGAGATGCCTTAGCCTCCTCCACGTAGTAAGAGTTTCGAACAACCTGAACATAAAATAGTCGTAAGATAAAGATAAACACAAAAAAAACTACTACCCACCAAAGAATTGTTGAGCGTAGTCCTACCGTCCGGTAATAATCCTGGTTTGTCTGCATATATCTAAATCCTAGTATAAGCCCTAACGAGTTGCATAATCAGTGCTTGTAGGCTCAACCATAGATTTAGCTATGGAGCTATCAGCCACGCGACTAAGTGCTTGTAAACGAGCGTTTTCGATTTCAAGACCTTGTCTCTCAGCGGTAAGAGTGGCCATTTCGGTATTTTGCCTATCAAGCTCATAACCATAAGAACTGGTTTTCGTCACTTGTGAGAGATATATTAGTCCCAAAATCGCCACTAATAGAGCAATTATGATCGTATGCGCAACTGGTCCTAGACTTACCTTGGGCGCGAATGCAACCGTATTTTGATTTCTTTGCCACTGACGATTTGCCGTAGCTTGCCGTTGCCTGCGCGACGAAGAGAAGGTTGTTGCCGAATTTTGTGTTCGAAAATATGACATTTTTGCTTTTTTAATAATTTTTAGTTTTACATTAGTATTACGTAATTATTTCTTATCAAGTCGAACCCAAGTAGGTAGACCAGCCGAAACCGGCCCACCTTACTTAGAGTTACAGACTTAATTTTGCTAACCGCGTTTTACTACGCGAACCGCTACTTTTTGGGAGCGCGATCTGTTGACTATTTCTATAGCCATTATAGTAGTGCCCCTTTCTTGTTTTTATTTTTTCACTGCGGCTCGAAGCATAGCGCTTCGGGCACGCGGGTTGTGAACATCGTCAGTTTTTCCGCGAACAGCTTTTTTCTCGAGCAGGTCGAGTTCGGCTTCGTAGCCTGCACTCGCCTGCTCTTTGAAAAAGCGTTTCACGAGTCTGTCTTCTAAGCTGTGAAAACTTATGAGGACGACCCGTCCGCCGGGACGTAAAAGTCGTGGCAAAACTGTAAGCAAGCGCTCAAGTTGCCCTAACTCGTCATTAACGGCGATACGGAATGCTTGGAAGGTGCGCGTCGCTGGATGCGTTTTTTTGTACGCTCCGCGATGATGTGACAAAATGACATCGGCAAGTTGTTGGGTAGTCTCTAGCGGTCTTGCCGCTATAATTGCTTTCGCAATCCTACGTGCCGAGCCTAACGGCTCTTCACCATATATCTCTAGCACACGCTCTAGCTCCGCTTGGTTCATGTGATTTATCAGATATCCCGCTGTTTTTTGTTCAGCGTTATTCTGGTCCATTCGCATATCCAGCGGACCTTCGCGTTTTAGTGAGAACCCACGTTCTGCCCTGTCAAGTTGCGGTGACGAAACACCCAAATCAACAAGAATCATATCGTACTCGATACCCTGCTCCGCTGCTTTTTCGGCATACGTCGCATAATCGCTATGAACCAATTTCCCGCCTTCGGCTGCTATGTCTGTCAATGTAGCAAGCGCATCTTTGTCTCGATCGACAAGTACCATTTTTTGTGGTGCTTGTGTTCTAGACAAGATTGCTCGTGCATGACCGCCATATCCAGCTGTCAGATCGAGATATGCTTCACCAGATCGCGGACTAAGATAGTCTACGACCTGTTCGAGAAGTACCGGTAAATGAGAGTTGAGTTGTTGTGGTGGTTTTTTGCTCATATTTTTTGGACGCCTAGTACTTTTTATCATACCATGCGTTCGATTTATGTTACGAGGTCACCTAACTGACAATCAGTTTTTGTTTTCGCATATAGTTTTTGTTTTAAAGTTTAGTCAATGGAGTTGTTGTGGTGAGTGGCACTGGGCTTACCCAGTACTACGGAGATATCCCACTGACTACAAAGAGAGAGTGAGAGACTTATGTGTGAGGTGGAGTTTTTTTGGGAGGTGTTTTAAAAAATAAGGAACAAAAGCGGTGTTTTCAGAAGTCGCTTTTTTCTTCTGCTGATTGCCAGATAGTTGACCTCGTGGTGTTCTCTATCTGGTGATTTGCCGAATTGTCAATGTGCCTTCAGGAATAAAATACTAATGTTTTTTTAATCGCCAGTACTTACCGGCTCGCACTGCTACGACATCACGGCTTATGCCAGCGTAGTCAAGCAAATGCTGTTCTATGGTCACTCTGCCCTGTTTTTCATCTGGATCTACGACGCTTTTACCTTCACGAAACTGTACGTTTAGGTCAGCCACGCGCTCATCGAGAATACTTCCTCCTAGAGCTGGTTCTACGTCATTGTCCCAGACGATCTGGGGATATAAGTGCAAGTACTCGCCGAAACCTCTAGTTATGACTATACCGCCTGCAAACTCGGCTCGAAGTTCAGCGGGTATAGTTAACCGTCGCTTATCATCAAGCTTTCGTTCAAAGTAATCGGTGTTTGCCATATTAGGCTGTCCGTACTTCCTTGTTAGTGTTGATATTTTTGGAATGGTGGTTTTTTCTTTTTGAGTGCTTTTCGGCACCTGCCACTGTCAACACTATACTACCCACAGCTACCCACTTGCAAGTATATTTTTGAATTTCATACCCACAAATAGCTACTTTTTAATCGTTTTCTGTGGATAACTGCTATGCTAAACCCCTGTAAATACATAGCTAGCTCAAAAAATAAAAATTGAGCACCATGCCCTGGCGCTCAATTTTTATTTTTTGTTTTCTTGCGGAAATTTTTGTTTTCTTATATTTATCTGACTATTACTTTACTGATAGAACTAGCCAAGTAGTAAATGTAGCTAAGTTGATTAGGAAAGAAAGTATCACTGTCGAAATCAATATATCGCCTGTAATGTTTGATTTTATGCGTACACATCCGATACAGGTGTGTTCATTTGTTGGGTTGTTTGTTTCTTTATCCATATCTCCATATTAGCATAAGCTTGTATATTTGTCAATATATAGGCTTCCCTGTTATTGACAATTGATTATCAATGTTTTATCTGTATTGTTGCATTTTGATGTCGTTTAGTGTTATAAAATGATTAAATAGCCGTGGAAAAGTCTCAGTCAATTGCGGAAAACTAATACTGCAGAGATAAACCCTGCAGTATTATTCATCTATTAATCGTGTTATTTGATTTGGGTTTGTTCGAACAGCCAGTTGTTGGATTTTACCCAATTACCTAACGAGCCACACTCGAGATATTCTCCTGTGGCCTCTCTTACACAAACCTTACCGCCTTGATTCACTAGATCGTTGACCGAATCGATTATTAGGTACTCACCTTGGCTAGTTCTCTTCTCGTCAACCTGCTTGTCTAAGAGATCGAAGAACGTACCTGGAAACAAATATATACTAGAATTATTGAGATTAGTATTTACCTCCCCGTCTCTAGGATGTTCAACAATCCGCTTATAAAAACCTCGGTCGTCTTTTTCGACTATACCAAAGTTCCCAATCTGTTCCCACGGGATCGGGTTACCTACTAGACCAGCGTCGGAGTTAGTATCTTCGACAAGCTTAATCAAATCTGCCATCTCTGAACCGCCATCAAGTCGGTAAAGTGTTTGGTCACCCATAATCACTAGAATGTTTTCGTCAGGCTCTACATAGTCACGACACAGCCAAACCGGTATCGTCGTACCATATCGACCGTCAGAAAGATCCTGTGTAATGTAATGAAAAGTTACACCTGCTGGTGGAGTTATCTAAGACAACAGATCATTTTTGCCTTTGCGCTCAAGATATGCTTCGAGTTCCATGTCACGCTCATAATAATTTCTTAACTGCCTAGCGTCTCCGCTGACAACAAAATAAATATCTTTCACCCCAGCTTTAACGCAATCCTCGACTACATAATCAACTATCGGACGATTGAGTAACGGCACCATACACTTTTCGACTGCTTTAGAGATCGGCAAGCGTCTAGTTCCGTACCCAGCAACAGCGATAATAGCTTTAGTACAGGTTTTCATACAAATACTCCTTTACTGCTTTCAAACTCGAATATATTGGCCATGGTTTATCCTGAACGACTATATCATCTGGCGATATAACTTGCACGAAGTGTATGTTATCGGGTGGTTTTACGCCAAGATCTTTGTCGTCAATCAACCAACAATCACCAGATTCACGCAAAATCTCTAGTTTAGGCTGAAGTGTAGTAACAACAGGTATACCGACTAGCGACAGGCATAGCGCGGCCTTACAACGCTGATAATCATCAGGGCCATAAGTAAGCACAGCAACATCAGCTACACCCTTAAGCCACGTTACTAATTCAGAAGCATACGGCATTTCCAGGCGACCGTCACTCATCTCCGACTCTATAACCTGTCGATAGGCTTGATTAGAATCAATACCGTATGAACGTAGTTGGTTGGACATGTCGTGCATATAGGTTTCATCTTTCCAGATATAAAATTGATCTCGTTCAGCTACGCACATCTCGGGTACGATATCGTAATATTTTGCCCACACCTGCCAAAATTCAATAGCTCTATCAGTATCAAATATCGTCCTGTCGAGATCGAGGAATACTTTCGGTCGGTTCATTCAAAATAAATCCTCATTAATTGGCGAGCTATAGCATCAGAGTCATGGCGGATAAAACTACGTACGCTAGCCAACGGATCACTACCCTGTGAACCAGTCCAAACTTTTTTAGCTAACAGATCAGCTCCTTTACTTCGATAATGACGCTTTTTCAAAGTTACTCTGTCTAGTTCTACCCCATATTCACCTTTGTGAGCATATTTATTCATCAGTTCATCACTTGGCATTTCGGTATTATATAACATATAATCAAGGAATTTATCGCCAACTAGTCGCTCGATTTCGTCTGCAAAATCATGGACCTTATAGGCTTCGGTTGGACCTGGTTTAGTAACGAGATTAGCAACGTAGACACGCTTAGCTGTCGTTTTAATTAACGCATCACTGATACCAGATACTACTAGGGCTGGTGCTAAGCTACCATACAGATTACCGGGAGCTATCACGACTACATCGGCTTCAAGGATTGCTAGGACAGCATCAGGATTGGCTTCGGCTACCGGCTCGAGCCAGATTTTAGGATTTTTAGCTAGCTCTTTATGAGCTGCCACAAACTGCCCGCGAATAGTTTTACCGTCTTTGCCTTCTGAACAAAGTACTGTATTGGTAAGCGTCACTGGCTCTACTCGGCCAGTTATACTCAGCACTTCACTAGCTAGTTCGACCGCATCAACGAAATTACCAGTCATATCTTCAAGCGCCGCAAGGAAAAGATTACCAAAAGCATGGCCCTTGAGCGATCCATCACTAAATCGATGGTTAAACAAATCTCGAGATTTAGGACTATTACTGAGCGCAACCAGACACTGGCGCACGTCACCCGGAGGTAACACTCCTAATTCGTCGCGAAGTTGTCCTGTTGAGCCACCATCGTCAGCCATGTTCACTAAAGCCGTGATATCACTGACGTATTTTTTCAGACACGTCAATAGTGCAAAACTACCAGTTCCACCGCCGATTACAACAAATTTTGCGCCTTCACTTAAATCGTCACTCATATTACTTCTAAACTCCTCTGATCTTTTTCACGACCATCGCATAGTATGCAGCCGACTTTTTGGGAATTCGTCTTAAATTGTTTTCATAATCTATACCGATTAGCCCGAATCGAGGCCAGCGACCATATGCCCATTCAAAATTATCAAATAAATTACCATAAAAATATCCTTTTACGTCTACACCAGAAACTCTAGCCCGCTGTATCGACAGAATAGTTTTGCTTATCCAATCACGTCTATAGTTATCGCCTATGTCTGCCACACCAGTTCCCATAACATAAATTGGTTTTTTATAACGTCGCAATCGTTTCAGTACATGCTCCAACCCTTCTGGTTGTAATCCCCAGCCCAAATCACTTACTACTGGATTAGTGTGAACAGTCTGAAAACCTTTATAGACATCTGTCAGATAATAACTGACTCCTAAAAAATCTTGCCGACGACCAATATAACGTAAAATTATACCGTCTTTAATCGCGTAATCGAGCCAAACCGCCAGCTTTGTCAAAAAACGCTCGTCACCACGCACAACATTAGTATAGTTTTTTACGAAGCCTATCTGGAAATGTCTCGAACGTCTTTTGGCTAAGCTATAGATTCGTTTGTGAGCTTTAAGTTGATTACGATAAACCCATATAGATTTAGTTAATGATCTTTTCTGTGGGGGATGTTCTTGAGTAAAATAACCTCGTTGGGCAAGTGTATCAGGCTCATTGACCGTTATTATGTATTGCAAATCAGGCCCAAGTTCTTCAAGTATCTTCTCGGCAAAGCGTACGAAATATTCAATGTTACGAGATTTTTCAAAACCACCTTTGTCAGCGAACCAAACCGGAGAAGCCCAATGATACAGTGTCAATATCGGTTCAATGCCTCGTAATCTCAAGGTTTTGATATATCGTTTGTAATGCTCAACTTCAGTTACGTTCCACATTCCTTCATCTGGTTCAACGCGAGACCATTCTATGCTAAATCGAAAAGCGTTGAGGTTCATTTTGCGAACAATATCAAAATCTGACTCGAAACGATTATAGTGATCTATGGCTATACCCGACAGATAATTTTCGGATCGTACCGCTTCTGATCGTATATCGTTCCACATTGGCAAATCACGTAATTTATATTCAGCCAACTTCGCAAGCGTTTTTGCATTTTCTAATTCCCACACACTCCAGTTGTTGTAATTTCCGCCTTCAACCTGATAAGCAGAAGTGGCTACACCCCATAAAAAACTTTCAGGAAAACTGGTAGGTCTTTTGTTCATCTAGCTACACATTATACCCTATGGGCCTTAAGCAACAACGCTATGACGGTCGAAAATATTTGACGAATACTAAATTTGTACGATATCTTCACCGAAATGTTTTTGAAGACGCAGGATAATTGATCGCTCATGGCGACCAAGCAGTTCAGATAGCTTAGCTAAACTGGCACCTTGCTGAAATTCTTGCTTCAGCTGATCATCTTGTTCAGCCGTCCACGGTCTGTATGCATTAGGGTGTTTTTCACGCATCTTCTCTAGCCTTTCATTCCAGCTAGTAGTTTTTTTATCTTTGAGTTCAGTTTTTTTCTTCGCCTCTTTTTCCCTCTTGATGGCTTTTTTGCGCAGATGCTCAAATCGCACGTGGTCATCGCAGGCTTTTTTGCGCAAGTCTTCGTCAATCCGGAGAGCTTCTGGGCTGACTTTCAGCGCCATCTGATTAATACCCATTAAACTTATTCCTTCTAGACTACGTACTCGACTGAGTGCTACATAACCCATTCCTTCCACAAACGCTTTACGCAAGTCAATCCGCGCTGCATCGAGCGTCATCCCCTGACTTTTGTGCACTGTTATTGCCCATGCTAATCTAAGCGGAATCTGGCTTAGGCTAGCTCGTTTTTTGTCGCCATCACGTAACTCCCAAGTATCAGGCTTCATCGTAACTAAGCGACCGTTTCGAAATTGTACAACCGGGTAATTAGTAACTGTTTCAAAATCTTTGACTATACCTACGCTGCCATTAACGTATTTTCGTTCCAAGCTATTTTTTATCGCCATAACCAAGGCACCTTTTTTTAGCGATAACTGATTTTGCGCTATACAAGATCGCTTGAGCGATTCGACATAGTTTTCTTTGCCAGTCGTGACAGCGTAAAAAACCATCTCATTACCATCAAGATTCTTTAGTTTTTGACTGTTTATGCGGTCCACGTCGACATTTACTGTATGTAGTTCTGTGACTTCCCCGCCAACCAACTCAGCATCAATCCTGCCCAATAGCGCCTCAGCATGCCTTCTGCGTAAATCATCACGTCGCATGGAACCCAGTACGTCTAGTAGCAATTTATCTTCTTGCCTGTGTTGTTCCGCTAAATAACAAATAACTAGACCTAACTCTTCCCAGACATTGGCGTTTACGACAAAACCGCCTTCACGGCTATCGCTACGATTAACAGGAGGTAGTTGGAAAAAATCACCACACAGGACTATCTGCAAACCACCAAACGGTCTTTCGTCTTCGCGAACCTTGCGCGTTACGATATCGACCATGTCTAGACGATAATCATGCATCATCGATATTTCGTCTATTACTAACACATCGGCAGTCTCGATAATATCGCGACGACTTTTGAGTAAATAATCTTCAAAATCCGTTTCTAATTCATCTCGTATACCTATACCACTCCAGGCGTGTATGGTCGTTCCGCCCAGATGTGTGGCAGCAAGACCAGTGGTCGCTGTCACGCTAACATGTTTGCCTAACTTTTTGGCATGAGCAATAAATTGGTTCAAAAGAAAAGTTTTACCTGACCCAGCCGGCCCGGTTAGAAGTACGTTTTTTCCCGAAAGTAATATCTCGAGCGCGAGCTGTTGGTCCATATATCTAGTATATAGGATAGAGGTTGTTACGTGGCGTTTGTTGTATACTTATCTCTATGAAAATTGCTATCCAAGGAGAAGCTGGCTCATTTCATGACGAAGCCAGTCAAATCTTATTCGGGCCAGATATAACACTTGTTGCTTGCGAAAATTTTCGAGATGTTTTTGCAGCTGTTTCTGATAGCGTGGCTGATGCAGGCTTGGTTGCTGTAGAAAATTCGCTCTATGGTTCACTACACGAAACCTACGATATGATTGCTCGCTATAAATTTCCAATAATCGGCGAGGTATCACTGGCGATCCGCCAACAATTAATCGGCTTTCCCGGCGCCACCAAAACCGAAATTGATGAAATCTACTCTCATCCAGCCGCGCTAGACCAATGCCGCAACTATCTTGAGACAAATTTTCCAGATGCCGAACTAATCGAACATTACGACACTGCAGCAGCCGTCGAGCATATCAAATCTGCCGGTCTACTCGGATCGGCGGCAATTGCTTCAAACAGAGCTGCTGAGCTACATAACATGCAGGTACTAGACAAAAACATCGAAGATGAAGCCGAAAATATAACTCGATTTGTAGCAATTTCACCCACTTCAAAGCCATCAGGTGACGCCAACAAAGCCGCACTAGTCGTTACTACTAAACATAACCCTGGAGCTCTCTATGAGGCTTTGGGCGTGTTTCAGAGGCTAGGAGCTAACCTGACCAAGCTCGAGTCACGCCCAATCCGCGGCGAAGCTTTCAAATATCAGTTCATTATCGATACACTAGCTGACAATTATCAGATTACGAAAATACAAAGCAATCTTGAATCACAAGGTTGCTCCGTGACACTACTCGGCCACTATAAATCTAGTTAAAGACGTGCACCGTCGCGGGCTTTGTTAGCCCAAGTATCAGCCAGTTCGTTACCATCATGACCATTGTGCCCCCGCAACCAAACTAGCTTTGCATTTGAAGCCTGGTAAAGTACGTAGAGTTTTTTAACGATATCGAGGTTTTTAATCTCTCCGCCTTTTTTTGCCCAACCCTTAGCCTCCCATTTAGGTGCCCACTTAGTAACGACGTTAATCCAAAACTCACTATCGGTTTTAACTTCCGCCTTATCACCGTTTAAAAATTCTAAAGCATTTATAAGAGCTAAACCTTCCATGCGAATATTGGTGGTTTCACCGTCTTCACTACCAATTCTTACAGGCCATCCTTTTTCTATTACAGCAAACCCTCCCGGACCGGGATTCGGGCTTGCGCTGCCGTCCGTGTATAGAATTCTCACTAATAAAGCCCTTCGTTAACAGAAACCAGTGGCTTGTTTAAGCCTAGTTTTTCAATCATTTTTTCAGAAACTGGTAGCAAAGATACCGTATCACCTTTTTTTGCATAAATAACTAAAGGAAAAGATTCATCGGTATATGCAGCTACGAAAGCCCATATGCCTGCTTCGAAATTACCTAAGGCTTGTTGGATTTGAGAAAAATCACGGTTTGGCCCAACCCACTGCTCCATGTTACGGAACCATACCGCTTCGGCCTTAGCCATACCTGGCGGGACTTCGCTTGCCTTACTCTTTAGCAACTCCAGTTCGCTATCACTAAATGTAAATGGTTCAGTAGTACGAAAAACCATAATATTATAGTGATCTTTGGCTAACTGTACAGTCCTGAGATTAAAATTTAAATATACTCCACGCTCATCGGAATCAGTGTAGATTTTATAAGCTTCTGTAGCTTGAGCCCTGTTAAAAAACTTACGAAAAAAAGGCTTAAAAGCAACTGAACTTGTCAGCATTCTTTCTAGCCGATCAGCCATATCTTGCTGCATATTCCTCCTTTGTTTTGTTTATATAATTGTAGCAAAATCTTGTTAAATTAGCGTGCCACGTTCTATCAACGTTTCTGTAAAATAGCTTTCTTTCACATCTACAATCTCGATTATTTCGCTAGCAACCTTGCGCGGATCATTGAATGTACTGTATTCTTCGTCACCCGGCTGCCAACCAGTCCAAAAAGGAGTTTTCATACCACCCAGTATAAACAAGTGTACATTAACCGGAACTTCCAGCCGAGCCGCCTCCGCACCTATCGCTCTTGCAAAACCGGTCTGAGCAAATTTAGTTGCTATATAAACAGCATTATCTGATCGAATACGAACACCACTTACCGAACCCAGTACAACAAATTTTGATGGTTTAGCCTGTACTATCATCTGCCGCCATGCCCATTGGGCAATCGGTAGAGCACCAGCAAAGTTCACTTCCCCCATACTACGCACGTCTGCCTGATCGGCAAAATTACCTCTATATCCATATCCTGCCGCCCAAGAAAATGAATCTATATGCTCATCACCACACATGTCCTGTAGCTGATTTGTAATTTGTTCAACCGAATTCGGATCATACAGGTCTACGCGCAGACCTTCTCCGTGATATTGTTCTTCGTGATTATGACCCATTACTAAAACGCGTTCGCCACGTCCACGAATTTGGCTCATCATCTCCCAGCCGAGTCCGCTCGTCCCACCTAAAATAATATGCATAACCCTAGTATAACGCTTACGTTTTATTCACGCTATATACAATTACTGTTTGGTTTTTCACTCATCACAACCTTCTACTATTTTTCCGACTTAATTATCTATTTCTCTTCGAATATCATCAAGTGCTTCACAACGCCGAATCACACTAATCCGGGTCGTGTCGAAAGTACGCGATCGAAGATCGACATAGGGTACATGATGTATTTCATGTATTATCTCGCCATCAATATCTGGTGTTGCTTTGTGTTTTGCGACAATATTGCTCGCAAGAAATACATGGAGAAACCATTCTATCTTTATCTCTGGCTGAACCGTCTCGATATACTGCCACTGTGCGCATTCAATTCCGGTTTCTTCCACTAACTCATGTTGTGCGGCATCGAGTACCGACTTATACTGTGGATCAACGCGCCCACCGGGAAGTCTGTATTCACGCAGCGGCAGACCCGGCTGCTCTTCTGTTATTACGACAACTCTATCTTGATCATCAACAGCTATTACTAGCACAGTATCGGCGCGTTTTAACATCTCGAATGTTTTATACGAATCATCAAACATTTTTTGTTGCCACTGATATACATCGAATAAAACACCTTCGAATACTTTTGTAGCTTCTTCAGGGATAAGTTTGTATTTTTTCTTTGGTAATGGTCGATCTATCACACCGGCTCCTTCAGCTGTTCAGGTATAGGGTCGTTAAAGCGCACAAACGGTAAATCCCCTGTACAAAAGCTATCGCCTAGGAACGGATACTGTATCTTATAAACTACTGTGATATCACCGTGCATGGCGCTATTCATGTCAAAACCAAGTTGTTCTGCAACTTCAGCAACTCGCAATTCGCTTGGACCTTCAACCTCTATAAGTGGCTGTAGCCAGGGCCACTCGTCGAGTACAATCTCAACATCGCCAAGTTTCCATGTCTCACGTTTTGATTCCTGATACGAACCACCTTCAAGCTCAAGTGCTCTGTAGATGTCAACCATATTGTCGAAATCACTCACCTCCAACTCGATCTCCTTCATACCATCGAGGCTTAATTTGTCGATCTGCTTGTATGCAGTCGTCACTTTATCGCCCTCGTCACGGACTCGTATCCAACCGCCCTTTGCTTTCATGGCAGGATTATCAAATGTGTAGCGTCGCATTGTCCGCATTGGTTTTTCGCATATCGCACCAAGACCAGTCAATATGGCTCGTATATCATCATGATTAACACCATAAAACTTCGCTTCAATTTCTGTATTCATAGCTCTATTATACAATTATAGCTTTTCTTATAGATCATCGGCAGGCACACGCTTTTGTTCTGTTGTATCGCGATCACGCACCGTCACAGTGTCATCTTCAAGCGACTGAAAATCGATAACTATACAAGCTGGCGTACCAATTTCGTCTTGACGACGATAGCGCTTACCAATATTTCCGTTGTCGTCCCATTCGCAAATATACTTTTTCGACAAGGCATCATAAACTTCACGTGCTTTAGAAACTAACTCCGGCTTGTTTTTTAACAACGGAAAGACAGCGTATTGTACCGGCGCAAGTTCAGGTTTAAGTTTTAGAACAGTTCGAATTTGGCCCTCACCTATACTTTCAACCGTGTAAGCATCACTTATGACAGCCATAAACATGCGCCCCATACCGGCAGAGGTTTCTAATACCCATGGAATGTATTTTTCACCAGACACTGGCTCAGTATAGTTGAGATCCGTACCACTAAACTTCATATGCTGACTAAGGTCATAGTCAGTTCGGTCATGTATCCCCTCCATTTCGTCAAACCCAAGACTAGGAAAGTTATATTCGATATCCCATGCATCACTAGCATAGAACACAAGATTTTCGTGTTGATGCCAACGAAGGTTTTCAGGTTTTATTCCAAGCTCATTAACATACCAGTCCCATCGCGTCTGCTTAATTTTCTCATACTGATCCTTGTTTTCATGTGGCCGCACGAAATACTGAGTGTCAGCTTGTTCCATTTCACGCGTCCGAAAAAGAAAATTTCGCGGCGAGATCTCGTTACGAAAAGCCTTTCCGATTTGTGCGATACCAAACGGAACTTTCATGCGCGTCGTATCAACAACGTTTTTGAAGTTAAGATAAATACCCTGGCACGCTTCACCCGGCAAATATACTGGGCGTTCGTCCTGTGCCGTAAAATCGCCAAGATTTGATTTGACGAGCAAGTTGAATGCTCTTACTTCTGTAAAATCTTTCTCACCACAGTTCGGGCATTTGATCTTATTACGATTTTCATCAAATAGTTTGTTGAGCTCCTGTTCACTCATCTTTTCATCAGCAAACACACCGATACTACCTAACTCTTTGTCAGCGCGGATACGAGTATGACAGTTTTTACACTCCGCAAGTGGGTCGCTAAAACCGCTCGTATGCCCTGAAGCATCCCATACCTTCGGATTTTTAAACATTGCGCTATCGATACCGACAAAGTCTTCTCGCTGATGTACGTTAGAGCGCCACCAAGCTCGTTTAATATTGTTAAGTAATTCAACGCCGTAGGGACCAAAATCATACAACCCAGCTTCGCCGCCGTAAATCTCGCTTCCCTGATATACAAAACCCCGTCTCTTACATAGGCTTACGATGTCATCTAGCTTAGTTTCACTCATACAGATTCGCACCTTTCTCCATGTTGGCAACATGACGATAACTAATTAGTAATTAGTTTATCATACCTCTGTTGCTACATTATAGTTTTGACAACCATCGACTGAGCCAAAATTAATGTGCAACTACCCTCTCAGCCAACCAACGAACCGTAGTGTGTAACTCGGTATTATCTATTACGATTGATGCCGTTTTTGGCGTTTGAGCACAAAGTAGCCGCAAAAATTTTATATGATTTGTCGTGAATTCACCGTGTTCATTGAAGCCAAAAGCCATAGACTCAATATCAAAGGTGTAATTCTTATCTTCAACTAGCTTCATCCCGTTTAAATCAGTTGCCAGATTTAAACCTTGTCCTTCAAGAATAGCTAATTGTAACCAAAACCATGATACCGTAATATCGATATGTATATCAAAATCATTTAACGATTCAAACACGATCAAAAGTAATCTATAAAAAGCTTCGTCTTCGATCTGATCAGTAACCTTAGATACCCTAGCTATGGCTCCATAAGCAAATTGCATCCGATCGTAATCTGACAATATGTGAATAAAAAATGTATCCATTCTCGCCCCTGTTAGGGTCCACATATCACCTTTCCCGGATACTAAATTGACATCCGATATCGACAAAAGTTCAATCCCGCCAGCCAATTTACTTTTCTCCCGACGCGCCCCTTTTGCTATAACACTAATCCTACCATTCTGGGGAGTTAGTAACTGAAGTATTCTGTCAGCTTCACCGTAATTAGTACGACGTAAAATAATTGCTTTCGTGCGTAAGTTTTTCATAAAATCATTTCTTGTACCGAAATCAACAGCTGTTCAGGCGTCAGGATAGTTTTGTTTAATACTGCAACTACCCCATAATAATGCAATGTTTTCGCGTCGATATCGGGGCTATCCAGAGAAGTACATACTATAACAGGAATTTTTTGTGTATCTTCGTAAGTTTGAAGCTCATGGAGTAGCGGTAATACGGTATTCGTATTTAAGAGCATATCCGCCAAAATAAGATCGGTTGGTTTTGAGCCTAATATCCCAAAAGCCGCTTCGGCATACTGGATAGCTGTGACATGATATCCACCAGCTTCAAGTGTGGACCTGTAGCTATCTGCTAACCACTTGTCGTCTTCTATTATCAAAATATGCTTCATAGCAAAGATATTTGAGCTGAATATGGCATCAATACCGACACGGTCACTCCACCGGATCGATGCTTTATAAAAGCCAACTGACCCTGCATAGTATCTGCAAAACGTGAAGCGATCCAAAGCCCCAACCCACTGCTCCTTGGTCTATCACCTTCAATCGGGAATGCCCCACGCCCCGTTTGGCTACGAATCATTTCAAATTGCCTACGACTCATCGGTGGCCCGTAATCTCTTACAGAAAACTTCACACCCTTCTCTACAGCTTCTGCAGAAATAACCACGCTCTCTCCCGTAACGTTATGCTGGAGCGCATTGTCGCAAAGGTTAACTAAAAGTGCCACTAGAAGCGAACGGTGACCGACAACCGCACCTGCCCGTCTAGATACCCTTACGGATATAGTTTGCCCATGCTGTCTTGCAAAAGGATTTAACTCATCTGCGACAACACGGCACACCGTTTCCGCCATCAACGGTTCGGTTTCAAACAAACCGTCTTCTAATCGACTCGTTTTAGTTAATTGATCAACTAAACGCAAACTTCGTTCTACAGTTAGTATAAGTCTTTCAATAGTCCGTGTTTGGGGTGAACCAGATGATTTCAGCTCTAGCACGAGCTGGCGCATCAATACAAGTGGCGCTTTTAACTCATGCGCAGCAACATAAATAGATGGTAAACTCTGGTTTTTCTGATAATCTAAACCCTCACTCATACTTACCTCATTATATCATCTAGGACTCAGGTAAATGAAAGAGTAGGATTAATAAAAGATATCGATGATTTACTACTCAGTCGATTCTTTTATTATGGATTGAAATCGATAGACTTAGCTACTACTTCTTCAAAGTCTTTGGTAAATTCGGTCGAATCTGAAGCAACAACTACAGTTTTGTCTCTAACTTTGAGTACTATCATTGTGCCAGAGCGATAATTGGAAAATTTGCCATCAAGCTTCACGCCCGTCAGATTATTTATTGTAATTGGGTTTGAGCGAAGATCTCCTTTTTTTACAAGTCCATCATATCGACGCAAGAATGACTCGTAAACATCACCCGATATTACGAGGCGTGTAGCAAACGGTGTTGAGGCACTAACTGCCGGCACCGAACCTGGATGCAAATACGCTTCGTAGTTCTCACCGCGTAGACCGTCTTCTGCTATATAGACACTCCAAGTTTTAGGATAACTAAACGAAACTGAGCCTAAATCTTCCGGACCAATTAATTTACTGTAAGGTTGCTTCTCTTTTTCCAAAAAATCTTTCTTGTCAGCTTCGATCTGGTCATTCACCGCTTTAGTAACCGCTGCTTCAACCTTTTCTTGTACATTATCTCTATGATCGACGTAATTCGAATAAGCCCATATAAAAGCTCCACCTAGTACCAAACTTAGTATGCTCAGTAAAATACACATCACCATCAATGGGTTCGCTATTCCCTGTTCTTGTTTTATTGAGTTCATGGTTATACTATATCAAAAATTGTATATATTGAAAGCACCCGATTTTTCTGACGGTATTTCACCGGGTAACGAGAACCCATAACTTACCAACCGAAAGTGCCGACCTTGGGATTTTTGGTGAGCTACGTATTCTTTGAGTTTAGGCATAAATTTTTCAGCAAAAAATACAAAAACATGCGACGTTTCCTCGGGAAGTTTATAACGCCACATATCGCCCAGCGATACATCCACACGATCCTTGAAAAGTCGCGTTCTATAGCGTGATATCCAGACCAGAAACGGGTTTAGCTCAACCCCACTCACTCGTGCCCCACGTTTTGCACATGCCAGCAATATTTTACCGTCACCACATCCTAGGTCTACAACATGGTCTTTGGCACCAATCTTGAGAGTTTTAATAACTTCTTCTAGATCCTTTGAAAGAGTCGGGACATACGGAGGCCCGAAAGCTACTATTCCTAGCCACACAACTAACAATATAGCTACTAAGCTCCATGCAAATAATTCCAGCATATGTCGCTATACCTCGTCGAATCGTTTTTTTAGAATAGTTATGTCGTTTTGTAGAATCTCGAGTTCATTTGTGATCTCTTCAGCTAATTGTTCAGCTTTCTTATATTGCACAAGGGCTTCTTCTAATACAAAATCATCACTCTCGAACCAACCAACCAGGTTTTCTAGATCAATAATCTTTTGACTGATAGTTTTCTCGCTATTTTTTTGTGACACGTTTAACCTCCGCTTTGATTATATCGCTTGCACGCTCAATTTCGATATTTTCTCCTACGACGACATTACCTCGAACTAGAGCATAGCCACGAGCCAAAACAAAAGACGGGTCATAGGCCCGCAAAGTTCTGAGTTGATTCTGAATTTTTTCATTTTGTAACTTGGCACTATCGCGCATCCGATCTATGGACATCATTAGATGTTGCCGAACTTCATCAACAGCGTCCTGACAACGTAGATCTGTCACATCTAGAGCATGTTTGATGGCGCGCTCACAGTTTCTGATAATCTCGTTACGATCCGGCGTAATTAACTGAGCCGCATGACTAGGCGTAGCGGCACGTACATCCGCTACGTAGTCCGCCAAATACTCATCAGTTTCATGCCCTACTCCAACTATTGTTGGTATACGGCTAGAGGCAATTTCACGCACCAGTGCTTCATCGTTAAAAATAGCCAAATCATCAGCACTACCGCCGCCTCTAACTATAGCTAGAACATCACATGGTTGCTCCTGCTGGTTAAAGTACCGTATAGCACGAATTATCTGATCCGAAGCACTAGCACCCTGGACTTGAACATGAGCAACTAATATATGCGCCCCACCCCACCTCTCGCCGATTATACGTATAAAATCAGCGTAACCTGCTGCCTGAGTACTGCTAATAACAGCAATGTTTTCCGGCATTTCAGGTAAACTACGTTTTCGCTCAACCGCAAATAAACCTTCTCTATCAAGTTTGATCTTTAATAATTCTACCGTTCGCTTAATAGTTCCTTCGCCAATCGGCTTAATTTCTCTAACCGTTAGACTAAATTTACCCCAGGCAGTCAGCCTAGGAGTCCCCACTACTTGTATTCGCATACCGTCTTCTAGAGGTACTCGTAGGCTAAAAATCATCATAAAACACCCGAGTGAACTATCAGTGTCTTTCAGGTCAAAAAAAACAAACTTTCCCTGGTTTACCTTGAAGCTAGCGACTTCGCCCTCGACTACGATAGTCGGAAAAGCATACTCAAGCGACTGATTAATCAGCGCTACAGCATCGCTAACCGATAACGGGAGGTTTTTCATGCTTACCATACTTTTTAAGAGCCGAGTTGTAACAAACATATCCACTAGCAATAGTTAAAAGAATCATTGAGGTTCGAGCCAATAGCACACCAGCTAGCGCTGTACTGGAAGCCATAGACGAAGCTGCCAAAAACAGCACCAGTATGGCTTCGTACCCACCAGCACCGCCAGGTGTTGCAAAAAAAATCGCTACCATACCAGCTAAACCCTGTCCAATTAATATCGGAGCTGGATTTACGATATATCCAAGTGACCAAAAAGCTATAAAAAACATCAGCGTCTCTGCGAAATTAAAAATCACACCCCAGCCCAAAGGCCTCAACAAATATTTAGGATGCCCTCGAAGTTCCATGTAATCACTGTGTAAGTCATCGAAAAACTCTGTAATCGTATTTGTTTTAACTATGTCTTTCTTGAGTCGAAACCAACGCTTGATTTTTATATTCAACAAACTATCCATAACTAGTTCAAGTTTTTTTAATCTACTACGGTCACCTAGTAAACACATCGAGAGCAAAGTACCCAATACCACCGCCGTAACCATCCCCGAAGCTGCCAAAATAGTTGTCCGCTGTACTCCGACATCCACTGTCACTAATATCGTCGCGACCACCAATAAGCCTGCATATGCTATGAACATCGCGGCAAATTTCACAAACTGCGCCAATGTAGCGCGACCACTACTTACCCCAAGCTTATTGAGCCGCCAAGTCATAAATGATACTCCTGACACCCCTGCTGTTGGAAAAACGTGATTTACAAAATTCAATTCCAAAGCCATGCGCGGCATCTCTGACCAGCCAACATTTTTCAGATCACCACGCTGTTTTAAGTACGAAAAAATCATAGCACCATGGGCATAATAGCTCAAAAACTGCGCGGGGACTATAAGCAAAAACACACCCAGGTCAACAGAACCCAATAGACGCCATGCATCTGCTATATCGTTACGAGCAACAAACAAAACCAGTCCGACTAAAACTAGTGTAATAATACTTAGCCAACTTTTAAATGACATACTATTTATTATACCTGTATAATTGACCGTATGGATACACTTTTTATACTTGGTCGTCAGCCTGAAATTGGCTTAGCAGAGCTAGAAGCATTGTCAGATTCCAGCTCAGTGCACCAAATAAACGACACTTGCGCCACGGGCAAAGTCGACATAGCATTTTCGAGATTAGGTAGTAGCCAAAAAAGCGGTCCTATCCTAGCCGTGTACAATACTACCGACATTCATAAAGTCTTCGCTAGTCTAACAAACGAGATCCCAAGTCTTATTGCTAACATGCCAACCGAGGGTAAAGTCAAACTCGGTGCCAGTTTATATGGTTTCGACGCCACAGCATATACACTCCAGGGTGAACTGCTTCGTCTCAAGAAATATCTTCGTAATCATGGACGATCTGCCCGTGTCATCCCGAACGAAACCGTCGCCTTATCCAGTGCTACAACTTACCATAACCACCTCACCCGAGAACTTGGACTAGAGTTCGCCCTGGTTCGTGATGGTAAACAAACTATTGTTGCACGCATGATAAACGTCCAAGATATTGACAACTACCGCATCCGTGACCGCGAACGACCGAAACGCGACGCTTTCGTCGGTATGTTACCCCCTAAGCTAGCGCAGACCATGATCAACCTAGCTCAAGTCCAACACCAACAAGCGCTCTGGGATCCGTTTTGTGGCACCGGAGTAATCCTCATGGAAGCAATGTTACAAGGTATTAGTGTCTACGGCAGTGATGTAAGCGAAAAAATGGTCAAATACACCGACCTAAACATAGCTTGGTTGATTCAACACTACAATCAATATTTCAGTAGTAACCAAGACGTACGCTATGAAACGTTTGTTGGTGACGCCACAAAATTTCAATTATTAGTAGAACAATCGAGCCGCCTTCAGTCTATCGTTACGGAGACTTACCTGGGTCAACCGCTTGGCGGACAACACCCTAGCGAAGATAAAATCCACGATATTATACGTGGGGTCAACAAGATTTCCCGTGATTTTCTAGAAAATGTCTCCAAACAAGTTGCTAGCGGCACCAGACATTGCATTGCTTTTCCGGCCTGGTACATAGATGACCACGAATATCATCTACCGGTCATAGACGAGCTAGCAGATCTTGGTTTTGAGCGAATCTCTTTTGCTTCTACGTCAAACATTATCTACCATCGCGAAGACCAGATAACTGCCCGCGAAATTTTGGTTTTAATAAAAAACTAAAAAATAGCCCCTAGTGGGCTAAATGCGTTATAAAAATATTGTCCGATTACTAGAGAGCCCTGGGACTATTCATCCCTCTTGGTCGAGTGACTACGCTCATACTGTTGCTAGAGTTATAAGCTTGACGACCCCGGACGGCCTTAGCGATCGGTGTATAGCGTGACCTAATACCTAGTGTCGCGTCGCCTTCCATAGCCATGCGCCTAATCTCACCTGGTTTTAACCTGTTATGCATAGAAGGTGTTTGTTTTTTGAGTTCTGGCTCAGAAGAGAAATTAGATATAGATACTTTTCTACCTATACTGTTGGCTGGTGACGTTGGGCGTATCGATCTAAATTTTATTTTATTTGTATTTTTAGGAACCATACTTTAATTATATCAAAATAATTATGCTTTGTCAAGTTGCTTATACTATTTCTGTCCTTTAGACTCAGATACGCTAGACATGAGATTTATACGGTACATTAAATAGACTAATTACACCTATCGAACACCTTTATGCTATCATATAAAATATCATGCAAAAAACCGCTATCCTGCTTCTAGGAATTATACTGCTAGGATTCACCACTTCGACCGCTCACGCGGGAGTCGAGAGCGCTTACTTCGAAGCTCCAAAAAACATTGAAGCCGGGACTGAACTCAAGATACTAATACGAGCCAATCTGTCCCAGGACGAACACTCATCATGCTTTGCCAAAACTACACTATCTTACTCAGGTAACCTCAAGCTAAAAACCGCAACTACTGGTAACTATCCCAGTCCTATAAATTTCCAGCAGAATTTGCAAAATATCAATATGACTACTGGTGAGTGTCGTTCAGCTGGATATACTGGATCATATATTCTAGCCTACCTTACCTTTCAAGTTCTTAGTGAAGGCAAAGCCACGATAACCTCGAAGGCTTGGAAAAACGACGATATAGAAGTAAATGGTAGCGTCGTGCGACTATCACCGATCGTTATAGACGTAGCACCATCTGCAAATACTATCGTCGGGCCACGTTTTCAGGGTATAACAATTAATCCCTATGTTGGTGCTATAGAACTAGCCTGGGGCTCAAATGTAACGGCAAAAGACATCAAACTATCTTATACACCAACCGATAGCAATTCAGTTATCGAGGCAAAAGTTACCACGTTACCTAACAACTCTTATAGTGGCATACTCGGACAACTTGAAGCATCTTCTTCTTATAATTTCACAATAACAGGCATGGCCGAAGACGGTACGGCGCTTAGATACGACGGCTATGCGACTACAAAAGGTTATCCCATAAAAATATTTGTTCAAAAAAACAATTTACCAGTGGCTAACGCATCAATAATAATTGATGACTATACCTACAAAACTGACTCAGAGGGTATTTATCTAACCAACGTACCTCCTGGTAAAGCCGATATTCGTATCGAAGTAGACGGCAAAACAACTCGCCAGACAATCAACGTCGATAAAAAACTGTTGCAAGACAACGGCAAAGTAGCAGACCGTCAAGATTTTACAATCACACTTGATTCAGATGTTACGGTCACTGAAAAATTAAACTGGATACCCTATGTAGTTACTGCAGTTTTCGTTTTGATTATAATAGCCGGAGCTGTGTTAGGATTATGGTTCCGAAAGCGTATGAAATCGCCTGAATTGCCCACCCAACCAGAAAACACAGAGTCAACCCAACCGCCAAACCCAAATATCGAATCATAACTACAAAAAGTCTGCTCCATCTCTAGGAAACTCAACCTACATAGAGTAATTTGACCCATAAGCCTGAAGCCTCTTGACTGAAAGCAGTTTTTTAGGTAAAATGGTTTAGAATTTTTGATAAATAAATCTTAGGAGTTAGGTAATTATATGTCACATGTCAAAGCTGGTGGTACAGCCAAAAACGTTCACGATTCAGCTGGTCAGCGACTTGGCGTTAAGCTATTTGGTGGCCAAAAAGCTAAAGCTGGCAATGTAATAGTTCGTCAAGTTGGCGAGACCAAACAAGCTGGTCCCGGCACCTACATGAGCAACAACTTTACTATCCACGCCGCAAAAGACGGTGTTGTTGGCTACAAACAAGTCAAAACCCGCAAATTCACCGGCAAAACCGCCCGCCGCACACAAGTAGTCGTCGAATAGTTTTGTCGATAAAAACTATTAAAACTCCCATATCTCTATGGGAGTTTTATATTGAGGTTTACTAACCGCTCCGTTCAGACTATTTATTCACTGGGTTTTTCAAAACCTGTCATATCAGTGATAGCTGCCAATATTCTGAATACTCTTTCATTATTTTCAGTGTCACTTTTAGAAACATCTGAATCTGGAGGTAATTCATAAGTTTTAGAAAATTGACTACCTGATTCATCACGTGGTCTACTGGTCGTAATTCTGGCACTATTATCATCTGGATAAACGCTAAGATCAATTCGTGTAACAACACCCTGACCGTCTGGTAATTCAAGAGGTTTTGCATACAGCTCCGTGCGCTCGACACCAGGTTCAACACCACCAACAGTAGCTAACTGTGCTAAGATAAATCTTCGTGGTTTAGTTTTACCGTCAGGATCGATTTCCGTCCCAAACTTGACGCTACCTGGATGTTTTGTTGCAAGCTCAAATAGTGAAGTATAGGCAGCTCCTGCCACAGTCCCCTCGGTTTCAACGACATATCTTTGAAGTTCAGTTATCATTTCAATATTTGGATCTACTTCGTGTTCAAGACTTCGTGGTCTACTGAATGGACCTCTACCCATAAGTAATCCTAGGCGACGTGCAATTGCTCCTACGCGGTTGGTTAATTTTTTAGTTTCTATTCCTGGTGTTTGTGGTTGTGTGTCTGGTTTTGGTTGTTCATTCATGTCTCATATAGTAGCAAATAATTGCCTTTTTGTCAAGTTTAAGTCAAATAGCTTATTATACATAGGCTATTTTTTTAGACTGATAAATAACTATTTTCTCGAATATTTATTTGCTAAGTCCCAGATGGTGCTTGACCCGTTCGACAACGTCACCTATAACAACCTGTGATTTAACCAGATAATCGTCTGCGCCTAGTTGTTCGGCACGCTCTTTGTCTTTAGGTTGCGACAAAGCAGTCAACATAACTACGTGAATATTCGCAGTTTCTGGAGTATTTCGCAGTATATCTAATACGTCAAATCCATTGACCTTAGGCATCATAGCATCGAGTAATATAAGATCCGGTTTATATTCTGTAACCTTAGCAAGTGCTAGTTCACCGTTCGGCACATGCTCAACAGCAAAGCCTTCGAGTTCCAATCTTGAACGATATACACTAGCTAGAGCGTTATCGTCTTCTACTAACAATATTTTCTTTTTTTCCATGTCATTATCTTACACTACACCGCTCACGGTTACAAGCATCGCACTATCAGATATAAAAGAGCTTGCGCAATATACGCAAGCTCTTGCCTTTTACCGCCTAATTTTCATAGCAATTGTATATATTTATCGTAGTCTATATACAAATGACGTTACGTTAGTCATATAACTAACTGCAGAATTATTTATTTTTACTCAAGTACCTCCTTTGCCTTAAAGGAATGAGATACTTCGGCCGAAAAGTCTTTTTTAGTGTTGAGCATTTTGTTTTTTACTAGCAGATTATCTAAATATAATAATGCGTAGTAATTCTCTGTTTTTGTGATTTTTGTTTTAATAAACTACTCTTTAATATTAGCATATTTCTAAAAAAGAAAAAGCTTTTTGACCAAAAACAGTCGTCTGCCGAGAAATTATTCCGTCTGTTTAAAAACTTTATTTATTTAGTTCTTGGATAGCTGCGGTTTTCTGGGCATCAAGTCCAGTAGTTAGTTCGTCTTGACCTGGTTCAATGATTACATCTGGTTTTAAACCTTTTTTATCAACATTTAAACCTTTTTGTGTATACCATTTAGCTACTGTTATTTTGAGTGTTCCTCCGTCGCGTAAGGCTTCGGGAACCTGCATAGTGCCTTTACCGTATGTTTTTGTACCTACCAATTTGGCTACACCGTATTCCGAAAGAGCAGCTGCTACGATTTCGCTAGCACTAGCACTGGCACCATCGACTAAAACAACTGTTTTCATACCTGCTAGAGGAGCATCTTGGCCTGTCGTGAATGTTCGTTGTACTATACCCCCTCGACGTTCGGTAGCCACAACCTTACCTTTCAGCCATAGGCCTGCTAATTCCTGGGCTGCACTCACATATCCACCAGAATTACCACGTAAGTCAAGTATAATATTACTAACCCCCTGCTCTTTCAGCTTTATAGCTTCAGCCCGAGCTACCGCAGGAGTATCCTCACCAAATCTCGAAACTCTAAAATATCCAATCTTCCCGTTTTCTAGTAATTCAGAAGATACACTAGGAGAAGTTATTACCCCTCTAACGACCGTCACCTCTTGGGTCTGTCCATCGCGCAAAATAGTTAGTTTTACCGTAGTATCTTTCGTGCCTCGAATTTTTTTAACTGCTTGCCCTACTGTAAGACCAGCAGTATCTTCATCATTTACTTGTAATATCATGTCCTTAACCTGTATGCCAGTTTGTTTGGCCGGGCTATCGTTGAGGACTCCTAAGATTGTCAGGATACCGTCTACTTTGCCCAGCTCAGCGCCAATGCCTTCAAACTGACCATTCAGGTCATCATTGAAATCAGAAGACTCTTGAGCGTTGAGATACATAGTATGCGGATCGCCAAGAGCGTCAACCATGCCATGTTTCGCACCGTCAATTAGTTTGTCCTTGTCAACTTCGCCATCATACATACTAGATAAAGTTGTATACATTTCGCTTAACGATGAAAAATCGTCATTTGTTGTCTCGTTACCAAATAACGGTATCTTGTAGGCACGTGTGCCTAGTACGAAAGCTAAAACAATGATTATTAACAACAATAATAATGCCGTAGGATACGACATAATAATCTGTCGATTAACTAGCGGTTTCTTTGACACAATATTATCTTGTTTTTGCTGCACTTAACTCCTCCTAAAACGCTTATAATACTATAGCACAGCGAGAACTATGATTAAATCGATTGATTTAAATTTGTGTTTTTAGAAGTAGATAAATGTCAGACCATTAGGATTTATGTCCATCTCGCTGAATTCGCCCTGGACACGCCAGTTAAACTGACTAACATGGATAGTCCCATTGGAATTAATGCTCTCAACATACATTGCATGACCATAATAACCTATGTACATGATTGCGACTGAACCAACCTGAGGCTCAGAGCCGGTAGAAATACCATCTTCTCGGGCGCTAGCTGGCCATTGATTGGCATTACCACGACCACCCCAACACGGCATATATCGTCCACTGGCTGCCACTTTCCAAGCAGTATAGCTAACACATTCGCGATTATACATACCCCAGTTGTCTAATAGAGAATCTTGCACCGAGTTACACCAGATTGCTGGATAGCCACCACAACCAGCGCCACCTGGTGTCAAACCAGATATTGAATAGGTTCTAGAAGCTGCAGCATTAGCTGCGGCCTGTTGAGCTCTTAGATCGGCAATCTGACTTTCGCGTTGACCAATAATTTGCTGATAAGCCCCTTCAGCTCCTTGTGTATCTGCTAGTAATTTTGACTGTTCAGCTTCTTTGGCGGCTAGCGCATCACGTTGACTCTTCTGGTCATTCAATACCCGTTCAGCATCAATCTTTTGTGCTTCCAATTGTTTAGTTATTTCTATAACATCTTTTACTGACTGTTGTAGCTGGTCTTGCATATTTGCATAATAATCTTGGGTTGACACATAATCGCCAACAGAATCCGATCCGGCTAACACTTCTATAGGAGTTACATCGGTCCCAACCGACATATCTGCGATTATCGTACTCAATACATCCTGTTGACTAACAAGTTTTTTCTCGTTTTCAGCGATATCAGCGATGAGTTTATCGTATTTAGCTTGGCTTAAATCAATTTGAGCTTGGATAATATTTTTTTGCATCGCTAAACTGTCTAGCTCTTGTTGAAGAGATTTAGACTGTTCAGCTAAACGTGCCGCTTCGGATTGATAGCTCCCGATTTCACTTTCGATCGAACTAATACGAGAATCGTATGAATCAGCAAAAACCGACCGCATATAGGTCAATGGCGCACTAATACCTATAACTAACGCCACAAGGACGAGCCATTTACGGGTCGTCTTAATACGGAGTAATTTTGTGGTGGTTTTTACTTTCATAATAAATACACATCAATTTAAGCATAAGGTTGTTGTTAAGTCAAGACTTTTTATGTAGTATTTTATATTTTTAGATAACGACGAACCGCTAAATGAGCGGAAATAATACCGATTATGGCACCTAGCGCTATCATTCCTATCAAAACTATTGGCCACAATGTCATCAGATTGTTGTGAAGTGGTTGAGTAGCGATTCCGTATCCAAGCAACTTGGGTTCAAGTGAGATAAAGCCGAAGAAGCCGATAGCCGTAGATAACACTGCCGCAATAAATCCGTACATTATCGCTTCAACCACGAACGGACCTCTTATAAAATTTTTATCTGCGCCAATTAATTTCATCATCTCTATCTCATCGCGACGATTAAATATCGCCATACGTATAGTGTTAAATATTATCAACATAGAAATTGCAATGAAAACAATAGCAGCTAAAAATCCGACTTTTTCGGCAGTTGATGCCCACTGCCCTATAGTCTCGATAACCCGTTTATTTTCACCGGTAAAAGCTGGTGCTAGTCGCGGATTCTGATTTAGGGCGTTCTTTACTTCGGTGTCATTTTTCACTAAATCGATAAGAGACGCAGTTTGGTTAGGGTCTTTCAAAACGACACGCAAAGAAGGGGCAAAAGGCATAGTAGGCAAATCAGAGATAGTTTGCAACTGTTCTTTGGATGGTTTGTATTTTTCTATGAAATCATTTCGTGCTTCTTCGAGAGTTACATAATTTACTGAAACAACATCCTCGCTTTTTTCAAGCTTGTAACTAACTTGTTTAACTTCTTTATCAGTAATATCCGCACGTAAATGAATCGGGATATCGACACGCTGACGCAATACATCTACAGTATCACTAAGAACAGACCTAGCTGCAATCGAAGAAAATACTATCAAAAGTGTTATGGTCATAACTACCGTAGCGGCCGTCGTCAACCAAACATTACGGGTAAAACTGTTGATACCGTAACGCATCATGCGTGTCCAGGTTACCCATTTGCGCCTTAAGCGTTTATTGCTTCGCAACTGCACATTGGCATCGGTGCTCTTTGATTGTTTTTTTACGTTCATTGCCTGTAAACTCCCTTGGACTGATCTGAAACCACCTTACCGTTATCGATAGTAATCACGCGCCGCTTCAGCCTGTTTACTATATCTGCATTGTGAGTAGTTAAAATAACTGTTGTCCCATAATGATTGATTTTTTCCAGTAATCGTACAATATCCCAACTATGCTTTGGATCGAGATTACCGGTCGGCTCATCAGCTATTAAAATCTTCGGCTGGCGTACTACTGCCCTAGCTATTGCTACTCTCTGACGCTCACCTCCGGAAAGTTGATGAGGGAATTTTTTTTCTTTACCATTCAGACCAACAAGTTCAATAACCTTTGGTACCGTGGTCTTAATCTCACGGTTTGTCATACCAGCAATCTCAAGCGCAAAAGCAATATTTTCAAACACAGTACGCTGTGGTAGGAGCTTAAAATCTTGATAGACTACACCAATTTTACGTCGTAACAACGGAACATGTTTTTTACGAAGGGTGTCATAGTCTATACCGCCCACGACAATTTTTCCACTTGTTTGCTTGATTTCTCGCGTCAATAACTTAAGCAAAGTTGATTTTCCAGCCCCTGAAGTACCTACTATTATGACAAATTCTTTGGGTTCAATATGCAAACTAACACGGTTAAGTGCCGGTGATCCCTCTTTACCATAAACCTTTGATACCCTATCAAGTAAAATCATTACTTACACAAGTATAACTCATTTGTAATAGTCCACCAAAACTCTATTGGTTCTGAGAATCAAGTGGCGTTGGCGCTGATACTATACCAACATTTTGAGATTCTGGGACGTCTCGAAGATGTTTACGTCGATTTTTTTTGTAAACGATAAACCCTAGAACAGAACCTATGATAGCCAAGGAACAGGTAATCAATACATAAACCCACAACGGTATTGTCTGTGGTGACTCTATTTCTAGTGTAAATTCTTGCGTTTCACGCACGCCGGTTGCCTCGTTTACGAGAGCTTTTTTTACGTCTATGACATGTGTCTCTTTAATTTCGCCGATCTGGACATCCACACTAACCTGACCGCTAGCTGATTCAAATTCAGTTGAGCCATATGAATCAGTATTAGTAGAAACTCCTGCTATCGTTACTTTCGCACCTGATCTGACGTCGCCAGTTTGCCTGACAATTACTTCAATCGGATATCCTCGAGTCTTCGCAACGCCTGTATATCGTGCCACCTCACCCAAACTGTTTTTTCCGGTGATAATTATTTTATAATCCGTAAACACTTCAAGATTACTGATCATCAAAGATGCTGATAAATTATCTATTTCAGGCTGATTTGCGGTCGTTTTACGCGTTTTCCCTGGTTCCGAATACTCGACTTTAATTTCACTCAAAGTTTTGATTATGTCCCATCGTAATAAGACTGAGTCTATAAACGAGATATAAGTTACTTCACCGATACTGCCAGAATTGTCTATTTCTTGAAGTTTCAAATTTTTGAACTGATACGAGAAGCTGTCCTGTTCAATATTGCCAGGATCCTCACCATCTAAAGTCACACATTTACCTGAATCATCTTTTTTCATTCCGACCGGTACGACTGTTTGCGCGCCACCAATATTCGGACAAACGTCTTTTAGGTCATCCATCACCTTACAGTCTGGTGGTATGCCTGTTTTACCAGCTGGACAAACATCTGAGTATACCGTTACGATCCTTGCCTGTAATGGTGTAGAAATATTTGCAATCATAGCAGTACCGTTATTACTAAAGATGGAAGCATCGCCCGTAATAATTGTTTCGGCCGTAAATGTCGCTACCAGATGAGTTCCGTCTGGAATACAATCATATTTGCTAGGTGTACTAATTATATAAGAACCATCTGTAGATTTTTCGAGAGTTGAATTTGGTATATCACCGATTTTTGCATCAATTATTCTCATATTTGCTGCATTTATGTTTACGTAAGTACGTCCGCAACTTTGTTTTTTACTATTATTACCCTTTGTCGTAGCACTCAGTGTAAGTGTAAAATTTTTACCTAAATTAGTGTAGGCTGCACCACCAAAAAATGCCCCGACTTCTATAACCGCCATAGCCGGAGATGATATTACGATACTTGCTAAAATAGCCCATGATAGAGCTACTAGTTTTATCTGTCCTTTGTGTTTCATATACTATACAGTTTACTACAAAACTCTTAAGTTTTGTTCAAGCCTTCTTTGAAAACGGTATATTTATTTTAGATTAGCAAAAAGATTATTTTTTTCGGCTTCTTCAAAAATATCTTCAGGTTCATCGTTATTATTTGGTTTAGCTTGCGAATTTTGTTGAATCCCTTCATTTCCCTG
>RZYF01000098.1 GCA_010014665.1 Candidatus Saccharimonadota bacterium
ATACCTAGTCTTTGGCTCGTATCGCTTCATGTACTTTTTTCCTTATATGTATATATAAAGGTAGGAGAGAAAAAAGAAAAGAGCTAACAGGGGTAAAATACAGGATAATTACCGAACATGCATAGTGGGGATTTTACAGGACAATTTTAGCCATAAAAGTATTGTAACTATCCTTATATAGGTGCTATACTATTCCTATAAAGGATAGTTACGAAAAGCATTTTGAGGGTAGACGAAATGGCAAGAACACCTGGCGCAACTAACGAAGTAATAGCAATACCAGCCGTTTATACTTTATCGGCCGAACAACGGTTGCAGATGCTTGTTGCACTCCTAGTTGAAATTATCGCTGAGGAAGAAGCATGAGTCCTGAATTCGTAACACGCAATGCGGTTATCGCTGTGCGCGTGTCGTCGGACAGGCAGTTTCAGGAAGGCGACTCGCCAGAAGCCCAGCGCGAGCAGCTTGAGATGCTTGCGGAGAGCCTGGGCGCAAAGGTAACAAAAGTATTTGTATTTGCCGAATCAGGCGCAAAAGTTAATCAACCGATGCAAGAAGCGATTGATTACTGTGCCGATAAGCGAAACAACATACAGTTGTTCCTAATTAAATCCATTGATAGATTTACGCGTGGCGGAGCGGACTTTTATGCACCGCTTAAGCGCCAGCTTGACGCTATCGGGGTAAGCCTTATCGACAAATACGGCGTTATTAGCCAGCAGCGCGTCAATACACTTGAGCACCTGGGGGTTGAATATAGTTGGAGCAATTACTCTCCGAGCCAGAAAACAGAGTATTTAGAGGCGGAGAGAGCAAAAGATGAGCTACGGGACATCTTGAGCCGTATGATTGGTGCCGAAGTCCGTTATACACGGTTAGGTTACTGGATGAGGCAGGCACCGTATGGGTTCACAACAGAGAAAATCGAGACGCGTAATGGCAAACGCGTTATCTTGAAGCCGCACCCGGTAGAAGCGCCATTTATAAAGAAGTTGTTTGAACTTAGGGCGGCCGGTATCAAGCACGACAAGGAAATAATCGACGAGCTGAATCTAATGGGCTTCAAGACTCGCTTGCATTACGTCCGCAGCAAAGCGGATCGAACAAAGATTATTGGCAAACGTGGCGGCAATCCGCTCGATAAAGATGCAATGGACTTGCTTTTACGTAACCCGATATATGCGGGTGTGAACAATGAGAAATGGACTGACGGTAAACCAGTGCGTACTGTCTTTGACGGGCTAGTCAGTATTGAGACGTTTAACGCTGCAAATCAAGGCAAGATCGTCATTATTGAGTCGGGTGATAGCGTGTCGATAGAAAAAGAGGTAGCGCCGCTTCACCAAAGGACTAAGGGTGCTAAGAATCCTCAGTTTGCATTTAGGCGATTCATCGGTTGTTCAAAATGCGGTAAGCCGATGTACGGAAGCTCGAGCAGAGGCAGCAATGGCAAGCTCTACGCAGGCTATCACTGTGATAAGGGGCATTATTTCCGTGTTCCGAAAGATGAGCTTGAAGATATGGTGATTAATTTCGTGAAGTGTCTATCTATAGAACCTGAGCAAATCGAGTTGATATCCAATGCTGTCTTGGGAGAGTGGAAGCGCCGACAACAAATCATAGAATCAGATGTCGCGCAGTTCGACCGACAAGTTAAAGAACTTGAGGCCGAAGCCGAGGCAACGGTGCGTAAGTTGAAAATGGTTGAGAGTGAAACAGCGATTAAATATATGGAGGCAGACTTGATTGATATCGAGCGTAGGATTGCTGAAGTTAAGACTGCTAAAGAAAAGAAGAGGACCTCAAACACTGTCGATTTTAACAAAGTATACGGCAGGGTTAAATATTTTCTCGAAAACCTTGACCAGGTGCTCATAAAACAGATTGATCCTGTTAAAAAAGCACAGTTCTTTGGAGTGTTCTTTGACCGAATCCCAACCTACGAAGAAATTAAAACTGGAACTGAAAATCCTGCAAAAATAACAGAGGCCAGAAAGCTTTTTGGGCTCGCTGACCTCTCATTACCTATTTTGGTG
>RZYF01000099.1 GCA_010014665.1 Candidatus Saccharimonadota bacterium
CTCATGAGTCGCGAGTTCTCAGTGACTCAGAGTAAATCTTGATTTATTATACACTAAATTTTTAATTTTCCAAATATTGAAAGAAAGGGTGATATAATTCTCCATTTAGTTGAAATTTTCAACTATTAACCTTGGAATTGAAAATTTATCATGCTTTTTAAGTATAACATACTTGACCCTATGCGTATTGAAGGGGCAATATATTTTAAATTGAAGGTTTTGAATTACTTTTTCGGTGTCAAATGAAGTGGTAATCAATTCCAGATGTAATAAATGTCTAAAAAAAGTCTCACGAGATTTTATTTAGTATTTTTAATGGGTTTCCAATATCTTTACTGGTATAGAAACCCATTTTTATTATCTCTTTAATATCATAAGCCATGGTTTGTTCACTATTTGTTTCACTTCTATAAGTTCGTAACCACTTAGTAGTTTTTAAATTAAGCTTTCTTGCTTTTATTGATAAAAGCTGTAACATACCTTGAGCTACTTGTCCCAGGAATGTATATACTTCAGTTGCTCTATAAGCAGCTATTATTTTTTTTCTTTTTAATGGACAATCTATTAAGTCTACAGGATCTTCATCTTTTGCCTTTCTAAAGTGATTTAGTTTTGGCATTGCTTTAGTCCAAAAGCGATAATTAAAACTTCCAATTATATGTTTTGCTCTAAGAAAACCTTCTTCACACTTCCATCTAGAGCTATAGACTTGTATAACTGTTTTAGCATCAACTGTAAAATCTGTTGATGCTAAAATTGATTTATGTCCATTCATTTCAACAAGAACAAATCTCATCTTACGATAACAACCTAATCCCCATAAACAATCTTTTATAAAATATCTAACTTTTTGATTTTTCCCATATATAAATATTTCTTCTTCTTTGAAATTATTCTTTTCTGATTTAAATAAATCATATAGTTTTATTGAAGCTCCTTTAAGTCTTGGCCTTCCTCTCGTCCTTGAACCTTCTACTTTAAGAGGTTCTTCATAACCAATCCCATTACGTCTTAACTTAGTTATTATTTCTATAGTGTTCTTTGATTTATCATCTCTTTTACTCACATCATTTATTTCATCAATCATATTTATTACATCTCTAGAAAGGAAATATCTATCTAGAGCATAAAAATAATTATGGTTAGTTGTTTTTAAAACATTTATCCCTTGCTCTATCATTTGTACAACATGAGATTTCTTTTTATAATCTTTATTATCCCACATTTTTATAGTATGAATGCCATCTTCAATATCAGAATTAATTGGAGTACAAAACATCTTTCCAGAAGAAGCCCCTGTTAAAAGCCCAATAGCCCCAAAGAGATGTCCCCATATCATATTGGGCTTTGCCATAGATTCAGAACTTTGAGAATATCTTTTAACTCCAGCCATCTTTCGACCACTCTTACCTTGCTTAACACCATCTCCGATAAGAACTCTTCTACCATCAATTTCTATTACATCATCACAATCATTTGCAAGATAAGAACACCAGATTTCTCTTAATGTATCTAATTCAAAACTAGAAGAGCGAAAAAATCGATCAATCCTATGATAAATAGCTGTAGGATTTTCATCATTATCAAATCCACTTCTTACAAAATCACTAACACCTATAACGTCATCTCTAAGAATGAAGCCAAGCATAATTCTTGAAAAGTTATCAAATGATTTCTCTCTTGAGAAAGCAGGTCTAAACAAATTAATCATTTCCTTTAGCTCTAATATAATTGATAATTTTCCTGTTTTTATTAGCATATAGTACTCCATAATTGCATATTATTAGTTTACTAATTATACTAAAAAAAGAGATTATTTGCAACTAATTCCTTGTATTATATGAAAATATTTTGTTTTAAAACCAAATACAACAAGGTCCTAAAGAGGACCTTGTCAAAGCATTAATCACGCTATATTATTGATTGCATGCAAGAATAAATAATAAATTTTCTTCAGATAATTATCTGGTTGAATTTTTGTAATTATAAATTGTATGAATTAGAAATTTCAGTAGAGAACTCGCGACTCATGAG
>RZYF01000100.1 GCA_010014665.1 Candidatus Saccharimonadota bacterium
TCAAAAGCATCACCGCGCTCGAGGCAATCTTCTGCCAAAAAATGCTTGTGCGGGTTTTCGGCTTGGTTAGCAAAAAATCAGTTGTTTTCGCAACCGTTTCTTTGCTCAAAATCGTAAAGCCCATGACTGAAGCTTGGATTGCGCCGATCAGTGTGATGAACGGAAAAATACTTGCCAAAAATCCTAAAAAGCTGAATAACTCTAGATCAGTGCCCAGTCCGGTAATTTGTTTTGCGGCTGGTGGCAGATTTTTTAGTATATCTAATATAGCTGTCGCGTCCTTGGCAAATGCCGGGTAGATACTCATGTATAACGCAACGAGCGATAATATGGCTATTATCCACAATGTAGTTGAAAAACGGGAAGATTTTAGCTCATATCGAAATACGTTCATCAATCATCGCCTTTTTGGTAGTAGTGCATGAATATTTCATCTAACTCTGGTTCTTCAATCCAGACATTTTTAAGCTTTAGCCCGGCCAATAGTCGCGTGATTACATTTACGTCACCACGGTACAAAAAACTTGCCGTTTTGCTGTTAAGTTGAACATCACTAATACCGGGTTCATCAAATAATTTCGCATCTAATGTACTAGCTGATTCAAAACGACAACGCAGGTAATTGTTTCCACGGAGATCTGCCATTTTCTCTAACCTGATGAGTTTACCGTCTTTAATGATGGCGACACGGTCACATATTTTCTGCACCTCACTAAGTATGTGACTACTGAAAAGCACGGTGACGCCACGTTCGTTTTCGGTACGTAATAAATCAAAAAATATCTGTTGCATCAAAGGGTCAAGACCGCCAGTTGGTTCGTCTAAGATGATAAGTTTAGGATTATGCAACAGACCTTGAACTATGCCAACTTTCTTTTTGTTGCCATAGCTCAAATCGTCGATTTTGCGATTTAGGTCAAGATTTAATAATCTGGCAAGCTCCTTGATACGGGTTTGCATTGCTTTTTTTGGCTTGTGGTAAAAGCTCGCACTATAGTTAAGCAAGTCTTTGACGCGCATGTTGTCATAGTAGAAAACTTCACTTGGCAAATAACCAATTTCTTCACGGATTATTGGTCCTTCCGTAGCGATATCCTTGCCAAAAATTGTAGCGCTACCACTAGTTGGCTTGATTAGCCCTAAAAGAGTACGAATGGCAGTTGATTTACCAGCGCCATTTGGACCAATAAATCCAAATATTTCACCTTTTTTTATATCTAAGTTTACGTCAATTATACCTCTATCGCGACCATAATATTTTGTGAGATTCACGGTTTTGATAATACTTGTCATGTACATATTGTACACTTCAGATCTGTATTTAACGATAATAAGATATTTGTATAATTTCTTGGATTAGGTTGCTTGTTCTTTCTGACATACCATAACTATACGTGACTATTGTTTAGCTACGAAACATAAGCAATTACAGCTATGGCCTTGCAAATTTAAGTTCTTACTTTCTCTGTCTTCCTCAGTATACGGGCGTATATTCCCGCATCAATATCGTTAGGCTAAGTTTTTTCAAGCTGAATGGCTTTCGGTTGTTCTATGAAACCGTCTTTCAGGCGAATAGTTCTATGTGCATTTAAGGCAATATTTGTATCGTGTGTAACCATGAGGATAGTTTTACCCTCTTCGTTGAGTTTACGAAAAATCGACATCACCTCTGCGCCTGATTTACTATCTAGATTCCCCGTAGGTTCATCGGCAAAAATAATTGGCGGGTCCATGAGCAGAGCCCTAGCTATAGCAACTCGTTGGCGTTGACCACCCGATAACTCTCCTGGTTTATGATTTAGACGATCGCCTAGACCTACCTTTTTCATTAGTTCAATAGCGCGCTCTTTATGGTCGTCGGTGCTATATAGTGAAGGTAGTGCAACGTTTTCAAGAGCGCTTAGTTTTGGGAGTAAGTTAAAAGTTTGAAATACAAACCCAATGTTCTGATTGCGGATTTCCGCTAGACGATCGTCAGTTTCATTGGCAACGTTGATGCCATTCAAATAATAATTT
>RZYF01000101.1 GCA_010014665.1 Candidatus Saccharimonadota bacterium
GGTAAAGTGTCTACGCATTGACGGTTATACAAACTATCGAAATCGACTAGCGTGGGACCACTGACGTGCTTTGAGTAAACGAACGGCTTTTTCGGTATCGTGCTGAATTATATGCGCGACGTACACTAGATTAATTTTGCTATTACCAATTAACAGACCTATAGCTATGAGCGCCATACCTACTAATGACGTTGTCTCTGGCGCCCCTCCAATGGCGATCGCACCAAGTGATATACCAATAATTGCAGTAATGAAGGGAAGGTCAGCTAATCGCTCAGATGGCAATTTTTTGACAGAGCGAGCGTACAATAGCATAGGGAACGAACCCAGCACCGTGCCAGCGCACAACATATATAGAATAGTCGGCACATTTGCGATACCTTCAAAATTAAACACACCGATGCCAAACAACACAAATACAGCAATCATTGACACGAAATACTCGATAAATGAAAGCTGGTCGGGTGGCAATTTTGGCGCCTTTTTCGACAAGAAATACTTACCGGCAACAACCAAGGCAGCGTTAAAAAGCACGTAAGCGAGTATCAATATATCGCCAAGTATTGCGCGACCGCTCGCATCACTACCGACAACTGTCAGCCCAAGCCCTATTGTTGCAATAACCGCGCCGATAATTACAATTTTGCTTACAGCGTCTTTTAGCACTATATTTGCCCAAAAATATACTGCGAACGGCATTAACAAGCCAATGAGTGCCGTATTCAAGACTGAGGTGAGCTGTACGCCTGATAAATATATAAATGTAGCGCCAAGGCCATCGAGAACACCAAAAATAGATAGCGCGACAATCAAGCTCGGCTTGAGTTTAATAAAACGATGGCGCCCTGCCAGATAGATTACAAGCGCGCCAACAGCAAACTTGCCAAGCAGAAACATGCCCACACTCACATAAGCAAACCCTGATTTATACAGAAACGGCGATAACCCCCAAAAAACACCAGAAGAGACAAGCATACCATAGCTTGTTGGGTGTAGTTTTTTCTTTGAGAACGGAAACCTGTGCTTTGACATTGTCTATTTATTTTTATGTGATCTTCTTTAAGTTTACACTGTATTAGACAGAAAAGCGACACAGTAGTCACAATCTTTTCAGTTTGAATAAGCACATCTGTTGGCATATTTTTTGATTCATGAGTATACTAGTTATTGTTAGATTATAAAAAAACAAATATACGTATAGATGACAGGAAATTATTTCGCTTTAGGATTTCTACTCGGCCTGACACCAGCCCGGTGCTGTTCCATGCGCTACAGCTAGGACTCGCTCGAGACCGTGGCCTTGTCCGCTTCTTGGTTGGAACCTATTTTGGTGTTAGCATTATCGCTGTCGTGACCCTCGCTGGTGTCAATATATTTTCTGCATTGCCGCATTCTCGCACGATTTTTATAGTTGTAAACGCAACTGTTCTGGCGTATATCGGATTCAGCTCTTTACGGATTAAACATCGGCACTTTAAAGCTAAGCAAAAGAAACGACACCCTCACCCATATATAAACGGCTTCATAATGTCGGCCACAAGCCCGTCAAGGTGGGCAGTTTGGATTTCGACAGCATCTATTATCGTCAGCACCTCAGAAACCATGCCGCAAGTAGCACTTAATGGCATAGCATTTGCGCTTGGGTCTGTGGCGCTCTTTGTAGTACTAGCGTATTTTAGCGAAGCGCTATCTAGCCATATCCGTAAAGGTAATTTTGCCTATATTTCTCGAACAGCTGGCGTGGCGTTAATTTGTTTTGCTGCAATAAGTCTGACGCAATTATAGTGTAGTATCGCAAGAACTAGTGCGCAGTGAGCTATAATAGATACAATAGATGAGTTTAGTACAACAACGGCTATAACGGTGGTTCATCTGTAATAGTACGTGTTTCTATTTCACAACACAAAATTTCTTGACACGCTATACATGTTGGAGTAGGCTAAACATTAGCACTACATATGGTGTAACGGCAAAATAAAAAGACATCAACGTCAAACTTTTCCTGGTAGCTTTCT
>RZYF01000102.1 GCA_010014665.1 Candidatus Saccharimonadota bacterium
TTGCCGGGTCAAGATGAGAACTGTTATAATGGCCCGTGTATGCACCCGTAGCTCAGTGGATTAGAGTAGCTGGCTTCGAACCAGTTGGTCGCAAGTTCGAATCTTGCCGGGTGTACCATTTTAATTAGTTTCAGTCCTCAAGCGGACCAATATTAGCCCCGTTAGCTCAATAGGATAGAGCGTTGGTTTCCGGTACCAAAGGTTGCAGGTTCGATTCCTGTGCGGGGTACCAATCAAGAATATAATTATGGAATCACTAAATACACTCGGTAAAAAATTCTATCATGCACTAAAGTCTATTGATATTGCTCAGGAAAAAGATGCGCGTAAACGTGAAAAAGCCGAGAAAATTCACGTTGTAGGGGCAGGAGGTACTATAACTGCTGCCTATGAACAACTACGAAATGCAGCCGAAAACGCAGAAGAACACCTACTTCTTCAAAAAGCGATTCGCAGGTTTTATAAACGGGCTTTTTTGACTCAGCAAGAGAAAGATATTGAGACCAGTGCTGATGAGCTGGTTACTGAACTGACATTTGCTGGCTAT
This sequence comes from Candidatus Saccharimonadota bacterium, assembly GCA_010014665.1. Classification (GTDB taxonomy): domain Bacteria; phylum Patescibacteriota; class Saccharimonadia; order Saccharimonadales; family Saccharimonadaceae; genus JAPUDS01. The sequence goes on from RZYF01000102.1 coordinate 548, forward strand.
ATAGCTAACGATTCCGTACCCGAGTACCTACTGCGTAGCCTTAACAAGCTTGCGAAACAGTATTATGCTGTCTACTTATATATCCAATCAGACAACAAACTTAGTAATCTCAGTGTAGATGCGTGGGTGTTTGATGTTTTGGCTGTAAATGTTGGCGTACTGTTCCGTGACAGATTGTTACAAGAGGGGTGTGCGCAGTTTGCTTTTGAATATTTCAAATCAGCCCTAGACGACAAAGAGATTTTTGACGAAAAACCCAGTGACTACGACACGAGCTTATTTGTTGCTATCCACCGTGAGCTTCTCAAATCTGACCCCGTGCTTATACGGTCTGCCTTGCTCAAATCGTACGCTATATCACCAGATAATATGGAACAGTTCTGCCAAACCAACCAAAATATAGATACTGTGATGACTTCAAAAAATGCCGACGTGCTAGCTCGAGTTGTTAGTCGTCAGGGTGCGCCACTACGTGTATTATTTCGCATGATAGAATCACAGGAAGATTTTTCGAAATTATTACTACACCAAAAGAGATTTTTAGGCGCATTTGAGTCACAGATAGAAAACGAATATAAATCTATTAGTCAGCGCATCAACAGAGGTGTTGTCAAGAGTATTATATTTCTGATTATTACAAAAGTACTGATAGGGATCGCTGTTGAGATACCTTACGATTACCTATTGCATGGCACAATCATATGGCTACCGCTTGCAGTAAATTTGTTATTCCCACCAGTTTATATGGCACTTCTTCGCTCTACGCTCACTTTGCCACCAAACGCCAATACGATCAGATTAGTTCGCCAGGCCCAGAATATTTTATTTGAAGATAAGAAAGAGACGAAACTGTATAGACGTAAAAAGCAGTTTGGTAATACATATAATATTTTGTATGTATTGTTTATTATGGCGGTATTTGCTGGCGTATCTTGGTTGCTCGTGACCTATGCAAAGTTTGAATGGATACACCTGGTAATATTTTTTGTATTTTTGTCTGGTGCGAGTTTCCTAGGTTTTCGTCTAAGTCGTATGATTAGAGAAGTTGAGTCTATCGATAGTGAACAAAATGGTGCAACTATTGTCCGAGATTTTCTGTATATGCCGTTTGTAGTGGTGGGACAAAAAATTAGCGAAACTTATGCTCAGCTAAATTTAGTGGCTATGGTTCTAGACATGGTGATCGAGTTGCCTCTAAAAACAGTTTTGCGCTTAATCCGTCAATGGTCACATTTTATCAGTGCCAAAAAGGATCAGCTGTAGTGTGTACTTTCCAAAACAGGGGTGATTTGGTATAATTCTTTACGTTGTTCGGACTTGTCGCCGAGTAAGTAATAAAAAAGCACTATCACTCGCACCTTCCAGGTTATACTATGGGCCAGTAGCTCAGCTGCTGTCCGAGGCGCTTGTCGCCGAGTAAGTAGTCAATAAGCACCAGGTGCTCTA
>RZYF01000103.1 GCA_010014665.1 Candidatus Saccharimonadota bacterium
TTAAATAAACGAATATTTCGGAGTGTATATAGGTGAGGGTATACGTCACCGACACTGTCATTATGGTGGAAATTTTATGAAAAAAATTTTAGTACTAAAACTTGCTACTCTCTGGATCTTCATCGGTCTGTTTGTCACGAGCTTTTATTTACTGCGACCGAACCAGGTTGCTATGTCTACTACTATTGCAAGTATGCCTGCACAATCATTCGAAACCAGCTTGGAAGAAGTACTTATAAGCGGAGATCCTTCGCGAATCACTATCCCAAACCTCGGGGTGGACAAACAAGTATTACCCGGTATATTCGATATAAACTCACAAACGTGGAGCTTAAGTGGCTCTAACGCTCATTATGCAACCGTTACTTCACAACCAAATAACAAAGCTGGAAACACGTTTATATATGGTCACAACAACATGCAGGTATTTGGTAAGCTACTCGACGCGCCCCTAGGTACTGAGGCACTCGTCACAACATCAAATAGTCATGTATTTCGCTACGTACTACGTCAAATAACCGATGTACCACCAACCGACACAACATACCTAGGACCAAGCACCTCGCCAATCCTCACTATACAAACCTGTTCTGGTTTGTGGTCGGAAAACCGGCGTATGTTTGTTTTCGATCTTGTGGAGGCAACATAATATGCTGACAATCCTGCTGTTTTATATTTTCATTTTTATCGGTATTATCAACTTAACGCATATCGCCCTATATCTTGTCGGCGCCAATATGTACGACGTAAATACATTCAAAACCGCAAAACGCAAAGCAAATAGCTTACGACGAAACGTCAAAGTCAGTATCCTGATACCCGCCCACAATGAAGAGAAAACGATTGCACGTTGCCTTGACTCAGTACTTACTAGCACAGTAAGAGACCTCGAAGTAATTGTGATCGATGATGCTTCAACCGATGCGACCGTCAAGGTAGTAGAACAATACATACGGACTCATTGCGATTTCAACCGTAGTATTACATTGCTAAAACGTATCCAAAATGTCGGCAAGGCAGGGGCTTTGAACTATGCGCTGCAGAGAGGAGTCAAGGGCGTGTTTGTCATGACGTTAGATGCCGACTCAGTACTACACCCTCGCGCTATCCAGTACGCCGTCGAATATTTTTACGATGACCCGCATGTTGTCGGCGTAGCTGCAAATGTGAGAGTCATAGATAGCCATTCGATACTCGGAATGCTTCAGAAATTTGAGTATATGATAGGTTACAGATCTAAGAAATTTTATACTCTAAGCAACAGTGAATATATTGTCGGAGGTGTCGCTTCTACATACAGATACTCAGTCTTAAAAGAAGTCGGTTTCTATGATCAAGATATTCAAACCGAAGATATCGCACTTAGTCTAAAAATCGCTGCGCTAGGTAACAAACAATACAAACTGGTCTATGCCGCTGACGTAATAGCCATGACCGAAGGAGTCGCGACACTCAAAAGTTTGCTTCGTCAACGATACCGCTGGAAATTAGGTAGTCTTCAGAGCCTAATCAAATATAACAAGCTCATATTTAACTCAGATAAGCGCTATAGCAAAACACTCACCTGGTATCGTATCCCAATGGCGTTTCTAGGAGAACTAATTGTGCTAACTGAGCCTTTTTTGGTTATTTACATCGTGTATCTGAGTGTTATTGCACTGTCACTCCAGAACCTATTTGGTGCATATATACTGATCACACTGTATCTCCTGTGGAATATTTGGCCAGATGAGCACCTGTCTTTCCGAAAAAAACTCCGAATGACCGGCAACACACCTGTGATGTATTTTGTATTTTACATCGTTAATTTTGTGCAACTAACTGCCGTGATACGATGTCTCATCAACTTTCGACAAGTGGTTCATTTGCAGCCTATGGGTTCTGTCTGGATATCACCAGAGAGAAGTGGTCACGCCGTAAGCTCTCACTCATAATTGATTACGAATAACTCCCTAATACTCGCTAGGGTCATAGTAGTACTGTTTTTC
>RZYF01000104.1 GCA_010014665.1 Candidatus Saccharimonadota bacterium
TCCGGAGTTTATCACGTAGCAAACTAATAAATATTAAAGAAAAATTACATTAAGACCCAATAGGGTTATTTTTTTTGGCCTTTTTTAAATTATTTGCAAAATATTTTATGTGTTGTATTGTGTTGTAATATGATATGTGTTATACTAATTGCATGGAGTATTATTATGTTTGTACAAACCTCACCTAGAAATAAAGATGGTAGAATTACCTTGTATTTTGCTGAAAGCTATAGAGAGAACGGAAAAGTTAAACAAAGAATTATTGAAAAAATTGGTTTTGTTGATGAATTTGATGGAACTGAAGAAGAAGTCATACAACGTTTTAAAAAAATAGCTAAAGAAAAAACTAAAGAGTTAAAAGATGAAAATAAACCAATAACTATTACTTTTGAACCTAATGAGATTCTCCCTTTTGAAGAAACAACTGAGAGTTATGATTGTCTTAAGAATATTGGCTATGCCTCGCTTAGTAAGATTTTCCATAATTTAGGAATACATACTTTCTTTAATCGAAAAAGCCAACCTTTAGATTTGTCATACAATTTAACATCTGTTATGAAATTATTAGTTTATGGGAGAATAATTAATCCAGATTCTAAAAGAGCAACTTGGTTTACTAAGAATATGTATTTTGACAAGATGGATTTTGATCTTAATGCAATATATAGAAGTTTAAGCTATATAGCTAAATGGAAAGAACCTTTAATGAAGCATTTGCATAAGCAAATGGTTGAACAATACAATAGAGATACTACTGTATTATTCTATGATGTTACCAACTATTACTTTGAAATTGATAATGAAGACAATTTTAGAAGAAAAGGCGTTTCTAAAGAACATAGACCATTACCAATAGTACAAATGGGATTATTTATGGATGAGAAAGGATTCCCAGTAACATATGAATTATTTCCAGGTAATACTAATGATTGTAAAACATTTGTTCCAATGAGTGCTTTAGTGAGAGATCAAATAGATGTTAAACACCTTATTTTTGTTGCTGATAAAGGCATGATGAGTGGAATGAATGTCGCTGATGTTATTACTAATCATAATGGATATATCTTTAGTAAATCAGTTAAAGGGGGAACTGAGAATTTAAAAAAAGTAGTTAAAGATTTAACTGGTTATGTTAAGTTAGATGCTTCTTCTAAAGTAATTAAGTATGATGATTATAAATCTATTGAAGATGCTCCCCCAGTAGCTTTCATGTATAAGATTTATGATGAAGTAAAAGATACTTATGTAGAAAATACTGAAGGAAAGAAAAAGAATGTAAAAGGTATTGGACATTATCAAATAATATTTTGGTCAGCTAAGTATGCTCAGAGAGCAAAGCAAGATAGACTTGTAGCTGTTGAGAAAGCATTAGTTGCTTCTCATTCAAATAGTAAAGATGTAATTGATAACAATCATGGTAAAAATAAATACCTTAAAACAAAAGTAATAGATCCAGAAACAGAAAAAGAAGTAAAAAACTATAAAGCAAAGGTAGTCTTCGATAATCAACAATTAGAAGAAGATGAATCTTTAGATGGGTTCTATGTAATAGAAACTAATGTTGTAGGGCTTTTACCAATACTTGATGCAAATGGGAATGAAACAGGTGAATATCAAAAACCATTTAACAAACCACAAAGATGGTTAAAAAATGAGGGATGGCTTCAATTAAATAAAAGAATAGGACCTCTAGATATTATTGATATGTATCATGGATTATGGAAAATAGAGCAAACCTTTAGAGTAACTAAAAGTGAATTAAATGCCAGACCAATATATGTAAAGAGGGAAGATAGAATACAAGCACATTTTCTAACATGCTTTATGTCATTACTAATAACAAGAATATTAGAACATGATTTAGATTATGAATATTCAACAGAACAAATTCAAAACTCACTTAAAAAAGCTAATGTAGTAGAATTAAATAGCACAACATTTAAATTAACTTACTATGA
>RZYF01000105.1 GCA_010014665.1 Candidatus Saccharimonadota bacterium
GGATTACCCCAAATTATACGCGCCGTTAGGACTTTACTTACCACATTTGCGAATTGCGGTCTAGACGAACCGGCTCGTGCTATCGCACACACCGTTGGGTAAGGAGTAACATACGCTGACCTAAAACCGTTCATTAGCAAATTATAATCAGATCCTTTGATAGCCCATTCGCTATAAGCCATAGGATTAACCAGTGTACCATGAGCTTCTTTTATGATCGTTCTTTTACTAGACGCATCTAGGTATAGCTCAGGATTAGGGTTCATAAATTGAATCTGACTGGGCGTATAATCAGGTCGAAAATTTACCCAAGGTGCCTTCTGTTGTGTAGCAAAGCTACGTCTCGTCGATCCACAATCAGCAGGATAATTTCTAAAATTACCTTGATAGTATAAATCAGATGCCCAGTTTTGATAGATTATGTTTCCGCTTCCATCAAAAGCAAACCATGAATTCATCGGCCAAGTTCCGTCACCCTTTGTCCCCACAGTATATGGAAATAATTTTTCTGCACCACAACTGACGGGCCACATACCGACTTCAGTAGTCGATTTACTCGGCCAACTAGATGCCCATTTTGGGTAACTACCTATAGCAAACCATTTGGACTGTGTGCCACTATCACTAACAGCAAAAGATTTGTCTACTTCAAATTGCGACAAGAAAGTAGGATTAGCCGCCCATGCGGTTGCTTGCAAGAATAAAACCGATATTACAGTGCTGGTAATTACCGCAAAAAAAACTACACTTATTCTACCGGCGACCATACACTCTCCACTAAATTCTGTTCAGTATTCACTATCAAAGCTAAAATCGAATCTTGCTTAAGGTTGCTAGGCTCTGCCTTTTCATAGCTATCTCCTTTAGCAAATATAGTTTCAGCGCTGTATTTATACGTTTCCTGCTGATCATTGCTAGTATTTATAACAGTAATCGTCATGTCTTTCTGATTTATGGACACGAACTTTGACTCAATGCTTTTCCTAGCGTCTATGTATGAGGATGCATTAGTCACTGGTTCTGGCTCAGGCTCATTTTTGAAAACTCTTAACAACACATATGATGCCACTGCAACTACTGCAACAGCTAGCACGACTATAATCACCCGGTTTACCCACTTTGCACGTTTTGTTTTCGGAAAAGTTCTGTCACTCACGTTAATAATTTTCGCCATATACTAACAATATACCATGAGCTTTATGCATAGTCCAAGTCAAAATACTTTTTATTGTTGATATGAGAAACCCCCGACAGCAGTCACGCGTATCGGGGGCAGATGATCAGGCCGTCAAGCCCCTGAGGAGGAGCGAGGCCTGAAAGCCTGATTCATCTTGTTCTCATGTTCTCACCGCCGCGAAAAACCGCGCCAGTACTTCATCCAGTCGATGATCGTGCCGGAGGGCTTGGTAGCCCAAACAGACACTCTCACCACGTCGTAATCGACGCGCTTCCCGTCGACGTAGAGCACCAACTGGTGGCTCCCCTTGTCGAGGGTGAGTGTGCCGACGTCGACATTGCGACCATCAAGTACGTACTGCCACTCGGCGTTCGCAGGCGCGATGCCCTTGGGAGCCGAGATGGTCAGCTTGGTGCCGTCGAGGCTGTACGTCGAAGTCCCAGTGGGCTTCGGCTTGAACGGGCACTCCTTCTTGAGCGCAGTGCGATCACGTGTCTCAGTGACCGTAGTCGTGACCTTCGTCACCTTGCGGCCATCGAAGGTGTAGACAATCGTTGTGACCTCGCGGGACTCTGTGACAGTGTTGACGTCACAGTCCTTGTCAATCACGATCCACCGACTGTACTTGACCCGTGTCCAGGTCTTGACAGGTTCCACCACGCAGGTTGAGGTATCAACCTCGTCCTTGGTGATGGTCTTGGTCGTCGTGCCATCCGCAAACGCGTGACCGTCATCGGCGACGAAGGTCACGGAGACC
>RZYF01000106.1 GCA_010014665.1 Candidatus Saccharimonadota bacterium
TAAATATTAAAGATAAAAATTCATACTAAATTAATACTGCGCTTGCAATACATTAAGTTTCGGATTCTGTGACCGGAGGGTTTTTGCAGCGGGGTCAGCAAGGACAATTCTGCAGTCCTCTTCAGGGATATTCATAAGTATGCTGTCAAAGTTTTTATGATCTTCCCATAGATCTCCACCCCCGGCGATCCATAGTCTCTTTCCTTCTCTCTCAAAGCAATAGGTACTATTGCGGATATTCTGTCCACTTCTCTCGAGCCAGTAAGCTGATCTATTGGAATCAGCCCAATGATCGTGATTGCCAAGAACAGAGAAAACTCCGCAAGGCGCCCTAAGTTCTGATAAGACTGGCCAGACTACGTTTATCTCTTCATCGGTATTCCTTTTGTGTACGTAGTCTCCAGTGTAGACTGTAACATCTTTTTTGAGACTATTTGTTATCCCAATGATATATCTGATGAAGAATAGTTGGACGAGAGGGCCATAGTGAAGATCAGTCAAATGAACAATTGTGAACACGTTAAACTGCTGTGGAAGCGTTGGCAAAGATATTTTGTAGATGTTTACTTGAACAGCATAGCGTTCAATAAAAACAGGATAGCTACATATGATTCCGGTAGCCGCTGTGAGAGCTGAAAATTTTAGAAACTGCCTCCTGTTCATTGCATCAGGTGTCTCGCTGCCTGGCGAGAAAAATATTCAAGGTCCACCCGTGAAATATGCAGTTCAACTCCCACGACTCACCCCCGTGACTGTGACGTCCAACAAGTAGTGCTGAAACAGGCCAGAAATTCATTCTGCTAAAGGGTACTTGGCAGCTCCACTTCAAGGTACTTTTTGTTGCCTTTGCACCAGCCCAAGATCAGTCGTACACCGTTGATGCGTGGTGCTTCGAATAGATCTTGGCTCATCAAGCTGCAGTTTAGCTCAGTGCAAAATGCAGAAAAATCATTGCGCCACATAGAATTTGGGCTGAATGAATGTACGAGCATAACAGCAATCGGTGCATGAAACGCTCTGGCCGTTAGTATCGCAGAAACAGAACGATGGAGTAGTTGATATCGAATAAAATTCGGGAACGGATCATTCCGGCCATGCTCGGATTCGAGGTAGGCAATGCGGTCCATCTGGTTTTGAGTAGCCTTGGCTTTTTTTTCTTCCAGCGTTGGGCCGAAGGTCTCATCTACTTTTGCCTCGACTCCAAGAACAACCAAGCCTTGCGGATTGCGAGTGAGCGCCATCACATCAGTTTGTGATGCCCTTTCGCCTCCTGGCAAGGCGACCTCCCATTCGGGGATGGCAGCCAGCAGTTCCAAGCCTTCAATTGCCGCATCATTGCCAGAATCGAGGACGGTCCGGACCTCGGCGGGAAGTTTGGGGTGGGCATCTTCCCAACACGCAGCCGCCGACATAGCGGAACGCCCCTTCTTCCAATGCAATTTGGGTTTACTGAGGAGGCGCTGCCAGTCACTTCCGTTTTGACTTGGTACAAAAATTCGCTTCAAGAAAGGGCTCCCATTGCCTAACAGTGCTGTTATCCGGACTTTGTTCAACAAACGTCAGTCTGGCGTGGATGATTGACGCTGATTTTACTATTTTAATCGGTTGATTGTTAAAGACACAATCCTCTTGGGGTCAAGTCCTGCGTTGACTTTTCTATTTCAAGCCAGAGAAAGATTCACGATTTTTCGGCGTCATTTGCCGAGTTGTGTTGGGCATTTTGAATATCCCACACGATAGTGTCGGAGCTAAAATCTTGTTCGTGCGGTCGCGTCACGCGAAAGCAGTTGGCCCGCCGCATTTTGTTTTGCGTGTTCAGGCACTAAGGAGTAGCTTTTCCAACCACGGTTTGTCGGGATTTTGTGCCCGTTGGGCGGCAATGGGA
>RZYF01000024.1 GCA_010014665.1 Candidatus Saccharimonadota bacterium
TTACCGAGCGTCAATACTACCCCACGTTCATACTGATTGATTACCTTCAAGCCGCTCAGTATGAATACAGCTAACCCTATGAGCAGAAACAATACTAATTCCATACGCCTCCTTGTTTATACGATAATTATACTCTAATCATCGAGTATACTAGAAGTGTATGAGTAGAGTTCCTCTCGCAGAAGAAATGCGACCAAAATCACTCAGTGACGTTATTGGACAGTCACATTTGCTGAAGGATGGTGAAATATTGCAGCAAATTGTCGCGAAAAAGGAGCCGGTCAGCCTGATATTATGGGGACCACCTGGCACAGGAAAAACAACTCTGGCACGGATTATCGCCAACGAACTCAAGGCCGAGTTTGTAGAACTTTCCGCCGTTACAGCCGGTAAAAAAGATGTGTTAGCGGTTGTGGCACATGCCCAGCAAAATTGGAATCTAAAACTTCGGACAATTCTGTTCGTAGACGAAATTCATCGCTTCAATAAAGCTCAACAAGATGCGTTTTTGCCCCATGTTGAGTCTGGTCTGATTACACTTATTGGGGCTACTACAGAAAACCCCAGTTTCGAAATTATCACTCCGCTGCTATCACGTACTCGCGTTCTAGTGTTGAAACCACTAAGCAAACAAGAAATCATCGATGTTGTAAAACGGGCACTAAAAACCATCAAGCGTACCAAAGATATAACTCCAAAAGCCCTCGAATATCTCGCCGAGTTATCTGGTGGTGATGCCCGCGTCGCACTTGGTAATCTAGAACTTGCCTTGTCTCTTGATAAGAAGATAACTCCTGAAAGCGTTAAAGTTGCTGCCCAAAAAAGGGTTCCTGGATATGATAAAAAGGGCGACATGCACTATGACGTAATAAGTGCATTTATAAAAAGCATGCGAGGTAGTGATGTCACCGCGACGCTCTATTATTTGAGTCGGATGATTGATGCCGGTGAAGATCCAAAGTTTATTGCCCGTCGCATGGTAATATTTGCTAGTGAAGATATAGGCCTAGCAGGCAATGGTGCACTTGCCTTAGCCGTCGCAACCTTTCAAGCTGTTGAGCGTGTCGGCTTACCAGAAGTGAGCTACAATCTGTACCACTGCGCTACTGCTCTTGCCCGATCTCCAAAATCACGCGAAACAACCGACCTCATGTACGAAGCAAAAGAGCTTGCGAAACGCTACCCAGATTCAACCGTACCATTGCACCTTCGAAACGCACCGACAAAACTTATGAAAGATCTTGGCTACAATCAAGGATACGAATGGAAAGCTGGTTATAGACACACTAAAGGTTTTCTACCTGATGAAATTAAAACCTAGTAGTTTTAAACTAACTAGGCGCACAAAATATTTTTGGCTTCGGTTGTTTTTTACACTTTTCGTATTAGCAATTGGTTACACGGAGCTACAGACAACTCCACCACCAAGCACTTTTCGTCCACAAACCATCGCAATATCTTCACCAGCTGGCCAAGTACTTAATTTACTGCCAATCAAAGGTCGTGCACCTAAGACCGGATATGAACGCGAACTTTTTTCCAATGGCTGGGACACGGTTGAAACGTGTGACATACGAAACCTAGTGCTAGCACGTGACTTAACCGATGTCATATTTGTACCTAATACCTGTAAAGTTGCTAGTGGCGTCTTAAACGATCCCTATACTGGCAATATGATTACTTTTGAGCGTGGCCAGAGCACGAGCGATGACGTACAGATTGATCACGTAGTAGCTCTGAGCGATGCATGGCAAAAAGGTGCTCAATCTCTTTCACCGGAAATACGCCATTCGTTCGCCAACGATCCTTTAAACCTACTCGCAGTAGATGGTAACGCTAATCAACAAAAAGCCGACAGCGATGCAGCCACCTGGTTACCTAAAAACAAATCTTATCGATGCCCGTATGTAGCCCGTCAAATAGCCGTAAAACACAAATACTCACTCTGGATAACTCAAGCTGAGCAAGAAGCTATGATAAACATACTAAAACAGTGCCCCGAACAAACTCTCCCGCTATAATCCAACTATTTCAATTGAACTAAACAACCGACAAATCTACCCAAAATTAGCTGGTTATCATCTATCAAGCGCACGGTCGCGTCTGGGTGAGTAGTCTGTAGAATTTCAAATGGTTGGCCTACAGAAGCAGTTTGTTCATCATCGGCAAAATTCAAAAAAATTCCGAGCGATTCTTCGTCGTTCGACATAGTATAGGCCAGTATGTAACCGTTCCCGGTGTGACGAAGGTTAAATTTACCGTGACGCAAGGCACGATGGTTTTTGCGTAGTCCTATTAGATAACGATAAAGTGTCAAAAAGGATCTCACATCATTTAATTCCTGAGCAGCGTTTTTCGACGTATAGTCGTTGGCGACAGGTAGCCACGGATGAATACTACTAAATCCAGCATAATCTGAAGTATTCCACTGCATCGGCGTTCGCTCGGGATCACGACCACCCATAGGGCTATTATTGTCAAATGAGTCAACCGATTCATCACTAGTCACATTACGCATACCGATTTCTTCACCATAGTAAATACATGGCATACCTGGCAACGTCATCTGTAGCATAGCAATCAATCGCGCCTGCTCTTCACCACCGAAACGCGAGACTATGCGTGGCTGGTCATGATTACTGAAGCAGAAAACCGGACGAGCTTGACTGCTCAAACCACTAATATATTGACTCAAGGTATCAGCACAATGCTCAGCATGCCAGTCAAAATGCATACCTTCAAAATAAAATGTCGTAGCCACCTCTGGATCGAGATTGTGCAACGAATATAGCTGTTCGTTCATATCACCGTGCTGATCGTCGGCATAATATTCGAACAGAAAATACTTATCGCGAAACTCGTGCGCTACAGAGATCATATCCTTTAAATATTCGATTAATCTCGGCCCGTTTTTACACATCGTATGACGGTAAGCATTATACGACTGCGCGTCTTTAGGCCAATTATCCCATAATGGATCATCTCGTAATTCTGGGTCTTTGGAAACCACCCAAACAGCATCGACCCGAAAACCATCGACTCCTTTTCTAAACCAATACCTACAAACTGATTTTATAGCTTCACGAACACGTGGATTCTCCCAGTTGAGGTCGGGTTGAGACGATAAAAACGAATGTAAATAATATTGACCAGTATTGTCATCAAGTGTCCACGACTGACCACCGGCCATACTACGCCAATTATTTGGCGGTGACCCGTCAGCTTGAGGGTCTCGCCAAACATACCAATCACGCTTGGGGCTGTGGCGGTTAGCGCGCGATTCCTGAAACCACTCATGTTGGTCTGATGTATGGTTAGGCACTATATCAAACATAACTTTGAGGCCTATTTTGTGAGCCTGATCTATTAACTGCTCAATATTTTGCATAGTGCCGTACTCTGGCGCTATCTGCGTATAGCTAGCTATGTCGTATCCTAAATCTTCCTGTGGCGAAAGATAGATAGGCGAAAGCCAGATTGCATCTGCACCAACAATGTTTTTTACATAGTCAAGTTTGTCTATAATACCCGGCAAGTCGCCTATGCCGTCATTGTTTGTGTCCAAAAAACTTCGTGGATATATCTGGTACACCACCCCCACATCATTCCATGGCATATCGGCTAATCACCCTTCCGTTTCAAAATTACTGCTTCGTTTGGTTGCAATTGTACACTAGAACCATCAAAAACATAAGGACGATCACAGGGATGTGATGAGATCAACATATCAACTGGTATATCGCAGGTGTAGACGATTGGTTCGGGCGACATATTCACAGCAGTTATGAATTCTTCCTCTCCGTCCATACGGGAATATACGAGAACCCCATCTAGCGTATCATCCAATACAAACTCGCCTGTCCGAAGTGCTGAATGTTTACGACGCAGAACAAGTAGATTTTTATAAAGACTCAGAAAAGAATCTGGGTCATTTATCTGTGCATTAACTGTGTTCGTGCTATTCGTATGATGAGGCAACCAAGCCACACCCTTAGTGAAGCCAGCGTGATTTGAATTTTCCCACTGCATAGGAGTTCTGACTACGCCCCTGCCTAAAGGCATATGGGACTGAACAGCCCCGTCAGCGCGGTTTGCGGTTATGTTGTTTGCGTTGGTCATACCAATCTCCTCGCCATAATAGATTAGGGGTAAACCGGGCAAAGTCATTTGAATAATCGCAATCGCTCGAGCTTGTTCGTAACCAAATTTAGAAACTAATCTTTGATTATCATGATTGCCAAAACAAAATACCGGTATATGACGAGTCGGGTCAATCGCTAGCATAGTACTAGACAAAAACTCCCGAAATGATGCGGTATTAAATGGTAACCACATTCCTTCTACTACTAGTGGTGCTGTTTGTTCATCGCCAATAGCAACAATATCTCGGTAACGTAGTGCTGTTTGTTGCTTACCTTCTGGATAAGCCTCTATGAGTACTAAGGTGTTTTGATATTCATGAAAAAATTGTGTAATATTACGAAAATAACTATCCTGTTGAGAACCATAACTCATACCATGTTCCAACACTCGACCACGATCGTCTACGGGGTCGTCCTGGAACGATCGATCCTTTGCCAAATAAATTGCTGCGTCAACTCGTAACCCATCGACTCCACGATCTACCCAAAAACGACAAATGTCTTGTATTGCTCGTTGTACATCTGGATTCTCCCAATTGAGGTCGGGTTGCTCAGCAAAAAACGTATGGTAATAATATTGCTCGGTGTGTTCATCATACTCCCAAACGCTACCCCCAAATTTTGACTGCCAATTATTAGGCGGCGCCAGTCCTTTTTTAGGATCGTGCCAAATATACCAATTACGCTTTGGATTCTGCCTCGAAGATCGCGATTCCAAAAACCACGAGTGTTGGTCGGAAGTATGATTAGGTATCAGATCAACCATGATTTTTATGTTACGTTTATGAGCTTCAGCTACTAGCTCATCGAAGTCCTGAAGCGTACCGAACTTTGGGTCAACCGCACAATGATCGACTACGTCGTATCCGTAATCCACCATTGGCGAAGCATAAAAAGGTGTTAGTAATAATGCATCAACGCCCAACGAATCATCTGAATCTTTCAAATAATCTAAGCGACTAGTAATACCGCGTATGTCGCCCACACCGTCCGAGCTACTATCTTGAAAACTACGAATATACACTTGATAAAGTGCATTTACGCCATCCCACGCCCTGTTTGTTCGCCCACTCATAATGCTACTGGATATTATAGCGCTTTTGGTTGAACTACTCTAGTTACCAGTTAATATCCTTATCGGCGAAGAAAAAGCTCTTATTTGTATCAACAAGCTCGATTATCTCGAGTACTCCGGGGCTAAGCTCAAGATTGCCCAATTGCTGGATATCGACCCACTCTGGACGCTCAATAATAAAATCTCTTGTGTCTAAAGTACCGGTATATACATGTGCAAAAGAATAGCTGATTAGTTCGTTTTTTATAAATACACGGTACCCAAATATTCCTACATGCTTTAGATCGTCAGGAACACGTGAAGAATAAAATAAAATATCTCGAATCGCTGCATTTTGTACGGATGCGTCATCATAGTGCATTTTTCCTCCCGGCAGCGCCCAGGTATCAATATATGGTTGCTTAAACTTCTTCCAAAGCAATATCTTTTTGCTATTCACGCATACCAAAACTGTCATGATTTTGGGTTGCCAGCGTGGTTCAAAAACCTCCATACTTATTTGATTAACAAAACGAAGACCAAAAGGACTAAGGCGGTAGCCTTTTGTGTCGTTTCGCTCAATATATCCTTCTTTTAGAAGTTCTTTGAGATGATAGCTATACAGATTACTGTCAACATTTTTAGGTTTCATGTCACGAAACCGTGCCCATTTCGTCTGACTTAACGTTCTTAATATATGTTTACGTACAAAGTGTAGTCCGCTTTCAACTTTTATATTCATATTCATTTATTTAGTATAAATCAATTTGAGTCAAATTATACTCACTATATTTTAATGTAATGTCAAAATATACTGCTAGTGTAATCAGTTAAGTTTCCACTAAGGAGAACTATATGAACGAACAACTACGTCCGCATGGTGCTGAATTTGACAAAAATATAATGCTAGAACATCCAGAATCAACTGAACGAATACACACTGTCATGTTACAACTCGCTGATGTTGCAATGAAACTTGCCCGCACATACCGAGTACCCCGCTACGACACGAGATCAAGAGAAAGTGATAGCGAGCACAGCGTTATGGTCTCGCTTCAGGCAGCGGCAGTAGCGGCAGAATTTCGGCCTGACCTCAACCCGTACGAAGTCGGATTCAAAGCAATTGTTCACGAACTCATAGAGATCGTGACGCAAGACGTCCAAACATTTAATATTCGTGACGAAGACCTTGTTATAAAAGAGCAACGTGAAGACGATGCTGTAGAAGCTCTCTGTAGTATGCTACCGCCATTTATTGCTGATCTCGTACGTGAGTACCAACGTCACGATGACCCTCACTCACGTTTTGTCGGAATGATCGATAAAACTGCTCCCGTTACGGTCGATGTCTTGGGGCCTGGGAGTAAGTTTATGCATGAAGATTACGACACAGTCTCTCACGAACGCTTGCAAGAAATTCACCTGCAGTTACAGGAACGATACATGCGACGCTACCCTGAGCCGGAGCTTCTTCCACTTCATTTTGCCCAGCGAAGTCTCATGAGACAATTCGAAGCAGTATTTGAGCCCGTAGGTACATACTATGAAGGACCTGAATATGTTATTTAGCTTTTTGAATTACGCTTGCGCTCGGAACTATCAAGATAGCGCTTCCGGAGGCGTAAACTCTTAGGTGTGACCTCTAGTAGTTCGTCGTCGTTTAGAAAATCAATACACTGCTCTAGGCTAAACTGAGTATATGGCGTCAGCTGAACAGTACCGTCAGATGATTTGCTACGCATATTCGTCAGATGCTTTTCTTTACAGACATTGATCTCAAGATCTTCTTGACGATTATATAACCCAACTATCATACCGGCGTAAACTTCCGTAACTGGACCGACAAACAATTCACCGCGTGATTCGGCTGTCTCTAGGGCGTATGGGGTTGTCGTACCTGCTTCAAACGCTACGAGTGCTCCGTTACGCGTTTGTGGTAGCTTAGGCCCAATCGGTTGATATCCGTGTGGCAAGCTATGCATTATCACAGTACCTTTAGTATTAGTTAGTAACAGGTTCCTAAGACCAATCAAAGCGCGAGTTGCAATAATATAGGTAAGACGAGCCTGTCCACTCGACGTTTGTTCTTGACGTATCAACTCAGCACGTCGCAGTCCAAGCTCCTGACTTACCACACCTACAAACTCTGGAGCAACTTCAACCATTAACTCTTCGACGGGTTCTTTGGTTTGACCGTTTTCTTCAATCGTAACTACTTGAGGACGTCCGACCTCAAACTCATAACCTTCACGACGCATAGATTCTATTAATACCGAAAGGTGTAATTCACCACGACCAGATATTACAAAACCAATCCCTTCGTCACGAACTTTCAAAGCTACGTTTGTGTCTAATTCGCGTTTCAGGCGTTCACCTAGTTGTCGTGAAGTGTTGAATTCGCCTTCCCTACCTTTTACAGGACTAGTGTTTGGCCCAAGATACATACTGATAGTCGGGGCTTCAACGTGTAATACTGGCAGGGCTTCAGGATTTTCTCGCCCAGCAACTGTATCGCCTATGTGAGCCTCGGGTATGCCTGTCATAGCTATGATATCGCCACTAGATGCCGACTCGATTTCTTCGCGACCGAGACCGCGTGATGCAAATATTTTCTCAACCTTAGAATTAATCAAAGCGCCGTCAACTTTCATGAGTACAACCGGCATATTACGTGTAACAACGCCACGTTCGATACGTCCTATAGCGTATTTTCCTAAAAAATTGTCATGTTGGAGTGCTGCAACCACTAGCTGTAAGCTACCATCTTTTTGCAAGGGTGGGTCTATATCCTGTGTGATAGCTTGAAAAATCGGTGTTAGATCAGCTGAGCTGTTGGCGTCTTCAGGCAATTCCTTCCACGCTTTGCCTTCACGGGCGATAGCAAAATATACGGGATAGTGCAGTTGGCTTTCGTCGGTGGCAAGTTCCAAAAACAAATCAGCCAGTTCATCCTCTACTTCAGCAATACGACGAGCAGATTTATCAATTTTATTTATAACAACAACTGGACGAAGCCCGAGTTCAAGCGCTTTACTCAAGACGAACTTTGTCTGTGGCATCGGCCCCTCTTGAGCATCCACGACCAATAAAACTCCGTCAGCCATATTGAGCGTACGTTCAACCTCCCCGGAAAAATCAGCGTGTCCTGGAGTATCGATAATGTTTATCTTAAAATCTTGCCAATAAATCGTCGTCTGTTTAGCGGTGATAGTAATACCACGCTCACGCTCTTGGTCGCCACTGTCCATGATCAGAGTTTGGCTCATTTCGGCTTGATTATCACGAAAAGTATTCGACTGCTTCAAAAGTCCATCTACTAGAGTGGTTTTGCCATGGTCGACGTGGGCAATAATAGCAATATTACGAATTTTACTGGTATCAATCATAAAAATATGCCCTTTTGGGCACCTTCCTAACACTTATCATATCACACTTACCGCCCCTTGTCACCTCGGCCCTCTTACGATATAGTAACCGGATGTGGCGGCTGCGTGAAACGTAAGAAAATCGTAGACGCGAGCGCGTTGTCCGAGATGACATAAAACTAGTTGTACATTAATTGCTTATTATTTATACGCGGATATGGCGGGTCACTGCGAAGCAGTGCCAGAGAAAAATAGTAGACATTATCTACCAATTCCAGCCCGACATGCGAGCATCGTCCAAGAAAGACTATAAACTTCGACAGTACATTACAGCAAACAAATTATGCGGATGTGGCGGAATTGGTAGACGCGCTAGCTTCAGGTGCTAGTGCCCGCAAGGGCGTGGAGGTTCAAGTCCTCTTATCCGCACCA
>RZYF01000107.1 GCA_010014665.1 Candidatus Saccharimonadota bacterium
AATGGAACTTTCCGAGATTTTGTCGCCCGAATGGGCGATTTTTTCTAGGGTTTTGCGGAGCAAAACCCAGATGTTTTCTTGGGGGGAATGAAGAAATTGGTCGTCGTTTACGACGACATTTTTGTTTTGCATTTTTAGGTTCGACCCGAAGATTTCGAGGCAAAGCGACTTTTTCGCCACGAGGTCATCACTGTTTGCGATTTTACAGATAGAAACGCCAGTTTTTATCCATCGTTTCATCGGTTCGACCCATGTCGAAATGCCCAGCGTCGCTTGCTCGATTTGCTCCTGCAAACGCTTCTTGTCGCCTAGTATTTCCGCTCGCTTGTCTCGGTAGAGTTCACGCTCGACATCGCCATCAAGATAACTATCGAGCAAGCGTTGCAGTTTGCTAGACAACTGTACGATTTGCTCTTGTGTGTCGTTTACTTCCACATTAAGCGTCGATTTCTCTTTACGCTCGTCTCGTTGGATTAGCTCGTACAGTTTGTCTGCCCACGAAGTGGGCATAGCAAAATCAAGCAACAAGCGAGACAATTGCTTGTCTAGTTCTTCTGCTCGTATGTGCGACTCTTTGCAAGCGACAGTCTTGCTTTTGCGAGTGCAACGGTAATAGTTATAGATATGCACGTTGCCGTTCTTTTGTCGCTTTATCTGCGTTTCAGCAGTAAACATCATACCGCACGAACAATAGACCAAACCGCATAGCGGTTTTGGATCGTTGGCTTTTCGGTGGGGTTTGCCACGCCGAGCCAGCACTGCTTGCACCTCGTCAAAAAGCCGTTTCGAGATAATGCCTTTGTGTTTACCTTCATGGACTTCACCAAGATAGCAAAAATGCCCATAATAAAACGGATTCGTCAGAATTCGTTTGATACGATTTTTGTGATATGGCTTTTTTCCTGTCGTCTTTTTGCCCAGCAATTTTCCAGCCTTTGTCTGTATGCCGTTGGCATACAGAAAATCGGCAATTTCATCTAATCGCTTGTCACCTTTGGCGTATAGCTCGAATGCCTGCACGACTATCGGAGCAACTTTCTTATCAACTTTTGCGGTCTTTGTCCGCATGTCGTTGTAATAGCCAATCGGGGCGACACCTGGCATTTCGCCTCGACGGACTTTTTGTCGCAAACCTCGCTTGGTATTGACGGACAAATTATCTACATATTGCTTGGAAGAATTAAACTCATTTGCCAGCATATACTTGCCCTGTGGTGTGTTTTCAAACCAGAAGTGTGGAAACTTGAGGTCAAGCAATATATTTTCGTCCAGCATGTAGATAATTTGTCCGCTATCTATGCTGTTGCGTGATAGTCTATCTGGCGACCACGATAAAATACCGTTGGCTTCGCCCGATGAAATACGACTAAGCATTGTATTGAGGACTGGTCGTCCAGGCTTCTTGGCGGTGCGTTTCTCGATGAGAACATCGACAACTTCTAGTCCATACTTACTGGCATATTCTTTCAGCTCGACAACCTGTGCTTCAACAGACAGAATCTGCTTATCTTCGACGTCAGTCGATTTCCGCACATAGATAAAATATTTCATCTCACCCTCCTTTGAAACTCAAAAAGCCGCTTCGCTGGAATACAAATCAGACGAGTCTAACTTGTGCGAAACGGCTATTTGAGTGCTCAAATAGAAAAGACCGTCAAATGATTTGTATTCCACTTACGATTATACCATGTGCGGAGCATGTCGGCTTCAGCCGACAACAAAACAAAAATCCGTGCATTTATGCACGGCAATTTCTTCATTCCCCCCAAGAAAACATCTGGGTTTTGCTCCGCAAAACCCTAGAAAAAATCGCCCATTCGGGCGACAAAATCTCGGAAAGTTCCATT
>RZYF01000108.1 GCA_010014665.1 Candidatus Saccharimonadota bacterium
TATGCCAAATGCTAGCCTATATATGTACGTCTTGGACCAAAATTCTGTGCAAGATGCTTCACAGCGAATCAAAACAACACTGAAAGAAGAGTAATATGGCCACAGGCAATAGTGGCTATGATATAGTGATAAGTAGCTTAATTAAATTTAGAGTCAGTTCTAAAATTATGTATAGATATTTCAAACGAGCGACTGACAGGTTCTCACTTGCAACCCCTTTTATCGGATTTTCTACTGATTGCGCATAAATTAGAGAAGCTTGGATTCCTTTATAAAAACGGAAAAGTAATCGTAGTAGATCCTGAGGATATGGCATGATTTGACAACCAGATACTAAGCTTTAGGCTTGCTTATCTTATCTATATGAAATACTTCCAGGCGGGAACTATCCGAATATTAATGTCATCTATTTCGATAACTTCACTATAGTCGTAAGTTATGATTGTACCTTCAGATAGGTTGAACCGTTTACAGCACTGGAGAAGTCCCTTAATCTCTCGTTCGCGTGTATTGGTATCAGATAGATTTACAGTTACCTGTATTGCATCGGTCACTCGGCCTTTGTCAGTGATAATAAAATCACATTCGACACTGTCTTGATAATACGTGATTTGTTTATCTTGTTTCAATAACTCAAGGGCTACTGTAGTTTCAAGCAACCTGCCGTCGTCATCACTAAGCTTGTAATCGATAGCTGACCCCAATCCTTGGTCGATTGCATAGACCTTCTTTAAGGAACCCTCAGATTGCACTGTAGATTCTGAATATTTTGCAACAAATCGGCTCATATATATTGCTTCGACGTTATCCCTGTAGGCGTACAGACTGTCTTTACTGATACTGTAACCTTGCGATTTCAGTTCATTATATATTTTATTGACACTGAATTCGTTAGCGCTTGCGCCTATGACACGCTTGCAGAAATATTTGAGGACTGCAACTTGCGAGATACTATAACGTTCTACTAGATCTCGCAGTAGCATGACATTAAAGTATTCTTGCAGGATTTTGTCCTTTAATTCGTCCTGCTGTGGAACTATCTCAGGGAAACCGCCTTCGTGCATGAATCGTCCGAAGAGTTCTATGAGCTTGGCTTTATCGGCGCTTGCAAACGGGTTAAGACCTGGTTTCGCAACTTGAACAAACTCAGCAAATGATAAAGGGTACACTTCGAACGTTATCGTTCTACCGCGAAGAGAAGACGCAATTTCTCTTGAAAGCAGTTTTGAGTTGGAGCCTGTAATAAAAATATGGGTAGTAATTGATGAATAAAGCCTATCTATGAATTTTTCCCAACCATCGACTTCTTGGATCTCGTCAAAAAAGAAGTAACAATCTGATAGATTAAGATCTGGGTATATCTCTTGATACGACTGAAGGATAAGATCCATCTCGCTGCCGTCAAGATAAAGTCGCTCATCCTCGAAATTTATATAAAGTATACGTTCATTTGAAATATTTTGGGCTTTAAGCTTGGACATAGCATCAAAGAGGTGATATGTTTTTCCGCTGCGTCGAACACCGGTGAGAGTGATTATTTTCTCGCTGTTGAGGGGTATCTCCAATGTACGTGGCCAAATTTGAGGTAGAACACGAAACTGGTTGTCGGTGATGATTGTTTTCAATAATTCTTTCTTATCCATAAGGAAACTATACACCATATATTTCCTTCTGTAAAGGAAATATATTGGCAATAGTTACAGTTTAAACTTAATTTTACTCGAATCTCATAGCAGCATAAGGGATTTGAACCCCAATTAACAGATACGAACTTTCCGCAAAATAAAAATGTTCCAGTTTTTGGAACATTTTGTCTCTGTTACTAAATTTGGCTGGG
>RZYF01000025.1 GCA_010014665.1 Candidatus Saccharimonadota bacterium
AATCAAAATAATCAGCAGATAGCTATTGTTAGCTCTTATATAACATACAAAGGGTCTAGTATAAATCAAATACTTAGTGATTCTGCTTCCCTGTTTAAGATCAAGCCAGATCTGTTGCAAGAGGAATGGAATAAGTATTTCAATCAAAACGACGCATTACGTAACAACCCCGACCTTCTGTTGGTTGGCTTTGTCCAGCACGTTCCGGTTGAAGGTATAGCAAATTATGAATCACCTGAAGGTCGAGGTGTGAAAATTTGGCCAAAAACTGAGTCTGATTACGCTTCACCGATTACCTTTATAGCCAGCTTGTCTCCTATGAAAGATGATATTTATGGTTATTCTATGTCTTCGGATACTTCACGGCGTGAGGCTATCGAAAAAGCTCGTGATACCGGTGAAGCGGTGATGACAGCTCCGGTAAACCTAGTGCAGGATGGGAAAGATAACAAATTATTAGGAGTTTTGATTTATTTTCCTATATATAATTACGACGGTGTCCCAGATACTATAGAAGAGCGCCGTGCTGGTTTACGTGGGTTTGCTTATGTAGCTATGAGACCAGGGGATTTAGTTGAATCGATCGACGAATCAGTTCTAGCAAGCTCAAGATCGAATTTTATAATTACAGACGTGAGTGCCAATAAAAAGATGTATGCCACTAATAATCCACATGGTTCAAACGAAGGAATTATTAGTCAAAGTCAGGACGTTACGCTCAGTGGTCGTCAATGGCGGATTACTCTAGAAACTTATCAATCAACTTTGCAACGCTGGACTAATCCCGGAATCACCTTCGTGTTGGGTATACTAACGAGCGTAGGAATTGGTTTTGCCTTCACGTATCTACTTGGGTTACGTATGTATCGCATGAATATGGAAGGCGAAAATGAAATAGCCAGAGCAAAAACAGATCTTCTTGCCCTTGCCTCTCATCAACTCAGGACTCCAGCCAGCGGCGTCAAGCAATATATCGGTATGTTACGAGAAGGTTTTGTAGGTAAGTTAAAACCCGATCAGCAACGCTTAGTGGATAAAGCATATTATGCAAATGAGCGACAGATCGACATAGTAAATCAGCTACTGTATGTTGCAAAAGCTGACGCCGATCAACTTCGACCTCGTACAACTGTGCTAAAACCGAGTAAGATAACCCAAGACGTTATATCTAGCTTAGAACAGCAAGCATTTAGTAAGTCAATAACAATCGATTGTGAGATAGATGAAGATTTAGAGATAGAAGCCGACCCGCGGTATTTTTATATGATAATCGATAATCTAGTTAACAACGCTATCAAATATTCAGAGGAAAATGGCGAAGTAATCGTCTCGATAAATATAGTAAAAGACTGTATGGTTATGAAGGTTAGCGACAAGGGTATTGGTATCGACAAAGATAACTACGACGAATTATTTGAAAAATTTCATCGGATTGACAGTGATCTTTCGCAAAAAGAAGGTGGTACCGGTCTGGGATTATATCTAGTAAAAAAACTGGTCGAGGCGCATCATGGTAAGATTGAGATTGAATCTACTATTGGACAAGGAACTACATTTGAGGTGTTCATACCGACTAAATTTGAGGTTGAAGAATTCGGCAGTAGTCAGCATGATAATTATAAAAAGAGAAGGAAGTAATTTATGGCAAACAAGAGAATTCTATTAATTGAAGACGATAACACTTTGAGAGATGCTTTTTCGATGGTTCTAAGCAAGGAATTTGATGTTGTTGCAGTAGCTGACGGTAGACTAGGTCTGTACGAGGCTGAATCTAGAGACTTTGATTTAATATTGCTCGATATGCTAATGCCTGTCATGGATGGTAGAGCTTTTCTGAGAGCCTATGATAACAAAAAAAACATACCGATCATTGTGTTTTCTAATCTTGACGCAAAAACGGAAGTTGACGAAGCTATATCGCTAGGTGCTACGCGATATCTCCTAAAATCTTGGGCTTCGCCGAAAGAGCTTATTAAGGTTGTTAGAGATACGCTAACTGAAGTTTAGATCGTCGGAAAATTGTTCGCCGACTAGTTTTCCAAGTTGAGCTAGATTTACGACATAATGCTTGGATCGTTCGTTTACATAATTATTTCTTTTAAGTTTGTTTAGCTCAATATTTGTTGTTTCCCTGCTGAGATTGCAAAGCTTTGCTATATCTTGTTGAGTAAGTTTAATTGATATTTTGTAGTGACGACCATCAGGTAATTTCTCACCGAACCTGACTGCTAGATAGCGAAGGGTGTGAACGATTTTTAGGGATGCCACGTTCTGAGCAAGTGCATTGACGTGTAAAAGCGCACCGATATAGCGTTTAGTATATCGATATAGTTCGTCCATCGGGTTTAGCTCAAGCATTGATGTTAGTTCATCGGGTAGATATGACACTAGAGTACATTCCGTGAAAGCCTCATAATAAAATAGTGTCACTGGTAATATCTCAAATATTGATCCAACCGGAAATAAGTCATTAGGTCCAAAAAAAGCTATAGTTGCTTCTTCGCCATTTTCATGAATCGTATAAGCACGAACCAAGCCAGATTTTACGCAGAATATGTGAGGTGGAACTTCGCCCTGATAAAGGATAGTGTGTTTAGCCCGTATTTGACGAGTTGTACTCATAGATTTTAGTATATCTCATTTTTGATATTAATTAGACAACACCCTGTAGTGCGGTGTCTAATACGACACCTACTTGGAGCCACGACTGGGATTCGAACCCAGGACCTCATCCTTACCATGGATGCGCTCTACCAACTGAGCTATCGCGGCATTTTGTTAAAAATATACATATTTTGATATATCAGTTAGTAGAGCGCATGCGCAAGCTTACTTCACTCGGCATTCGACTCAAACAGCAACTTAGCTACCGTAACATTAATACTTTTAACAGAAGATATTGTAACCTGAAATTTATAAAAAAGCGATACCTCATAGAGGTAAGACCACAAGCATGATATACTATGTGTTATATGGACATAGGATTATACTACGACCCAAGTTCGCCTCATAGTTGGGTAACGAGCCGTTGGCTAGTAGAAGCTATGAAACAGCGTGAGATCTACATACATTGGCATCCTTTTAGCTTGTCGCTCTTGTACGGAGGCGGTGCCGTAGAGCAACCACACGACGAAGCCTCCAAAGAGCGTTTCGAGGCTCATCGTGTATTACGCGTGATTGAAGCTGCTGGACTAGGCGGCGCTGATCGCGGTGACGTATATACAGCTTTCGGATATCAGTATTTTGTAAACAAACGCCTTTACGGTGACGATGTGATTACTGACGTCCTAGCAGAACTTGGTCTAGAACGTCTGAAAGACGCCGCTGATAGCTCGGCTCTTGATGCTGACTTAAACGCATCGATTCGTGAAGCAGCTTTTTTGTTAGGTGATCGGTTAAACGTGCCAATGATTGTATTTGAGGTCGGTCAGAAACGTATAAGTTATTTTGGGCCGATTCTGACTGCAGTACCGACTACTGAATCTTCCGTAAGGCTATGGGATAGCATAGCAACTCTATCAACTACATCTGAATTTTACGAGTTAGTGCGCCCACTACCTAAGGAAACATCTCAAGAATCATCGCAACCTCAGGCGTAGTAGCGTTTTAACCAACTATCCCGCAGCTCATTGAACGAACCTTGTTCGATAGATTTCCTAATATCTTCGACTAATTTTAAAATGAAATATTCGTTGTGATACGACACTAAAATTGAAGCCAATATCTCCTTAGCTTTAAACAGATGGTTTATGTAGGCGCGTGTATAGTTTTGACATGTATAGCAACTACATTCGGGATCAAGTGGTGAAAAATCTTCAAAATATTTAGCAGATTTTATATTGAACCGACCAGTTAGAGTATATGCAGCACCATTGCGGGCAACTCGGGTCGGTGAAACACAATCAAACGTGTCAATTCCCTGCTCTATGGCGGTAAATATATCGTTTGGCTCAGATATTCCGAGCAGATGACGGGGTTTATTGGCGGGAAGCTCGTCGGAACACCAGCTAATGATTTCACTCATAGTTGATTTTTCAAGTGCGCCACCGATTCCAAAACCGTCAAAATCAAGAGTATTTAGAAAACGCGCGGTCTGGCGTCGTAGATTTTCGTAATTTGCCCCCTGCAGAACCCCGAACAGTGCTTGATATGGCCTGTCAGGATTT
Source organism: Candidatus Saccharimonadota bacterium (assembly GCA_010014665.1). Taxonomy (GTDB): domain Bacteria; phylum Patescibacteriota; class Saccharimonadia; order Saccharimonadales; family Saccharimonadaceae; genus JAPUDS01. Next base: position 4,167 of record RZYF01000025.1, read on the forward strand.
TCCGACTGAAGTTTGCGAAATTCATCTACTGAGCGAATCGCCCAACGATGTGTTCGTTCCAGTGCTTCTTCCTGATACTGATAGGAATCAGCTAGGCTGGTCAACTCGTCAAAAGAAAAACAAATGTCAGCCCCGAGTTTGTGCTGAATATTCATGGAAATTTCCGGCGTAAATCGGTGTAACGAGCCATCACGATGCGATTTGAAGTTAACGCCATCGTTGTCGACGAAGGCATGACGAGTGCTCTTGATAGCTACAGTAGCTTCTTCTGACACTAGAGAAATTACTTTTTTGAAACCACTACCGAGCGAAAGTATTTGAAATCCGCCACTGTCGGTAAATGTTGGACCACTCCAATTCATAAATTTACCTAGCCCACCAGCTTTTTCTATTAGGACTGGTCCTGGTTGTAAGTAAAGATGGTAGGCATTTGCTAAGATAGCCTGAGTTCCAATATCGTGCATCATATCGACGGTTAATGCTTTGACCGAGGCGGCTGTAGCTACTGGTATAAACGCTGGTGTGCGTATAATGCCGTGGGGGGTGTATATAACACCAGTACGCATGTGTCGAGCGTCTGGCGAGCTAACAAGTGGCTCAAAACGAAAATCACGTCTCATATCGCAACCATTGTAGCACAAGGCTTATTGACAAAATTCTTGTGCTAGAGTATACTCAATAACGCACTTTTCTATCAGAAGCGTTCAAAGAAATTTGAATTCCCTCTGTTATCTACTATAGAAAGTGCTACACTATTGATCTAGATAACGAACAAAATGAGGGGGTTTGGTACACCATAATTATTTGTGATGTACCGGGAGGTAAATATGAAGGCCATTAATGGCTTTATTGGTGCTGCAATTGGATTAGCAGTGCTACTAAGTGGTTCGCCAGTTTCGGCGACCGAATCAGCAAAAGATAATAAATCTAAGCCAAAGGATGTCTACGTAGAGGTTGTAGAAGGCGATTGTTTAGAGAAAATAGCTCTAGCTAATAGCTCAACAGCACAACGTATGTTCGACGCCAACACCGACATAGCGGACCCGGATCTTATCTATGTTGGTCAGAAGCTGCGTGTTCCTAAAACAGATGAGGTATTGACCTACAGAGCGGCTCCGGCTGAAGTAGTCTATGTCGAACCTGTGACGCCTAGTTCTGTAGTACCGATTAGCACAACAACGGTTGCTGTTTCAGCACCGGTGTCTGCTCCAAACTACGCAGTTGGCGACGGGAGTGTCTGGGACAATTTAGCAAAATGTGAATCAGGTGGTAACTGGGCTATTAACACTGGCAATGGTTACTATGGTGGTTTACAGTTTAGCTATTCGACCTGGCTTGGTTTCGGAGGGGGTGTATATGCACCAACCGCCAACCTAGCAACACGTGAACAGCAAATAGAAATTGCTCAAAAGGTCCAAGCCGGACAAGGTTGGGGCGCATGGCCAGCCTGCACAGCAAAGCTTGGTATTAGATAGGCGGTAGAAATCTCGTATTTTAAGCCACTGGCTCACTACCGGTGGCTTATTTGTTTAGTGGATATCCCGACATTCATCTATTTCTCAATATTTTGTATTACGTCGTAGTTGAATTTATAACGACGATAGGCCATAATTAATTATAAGCATATGAAATATCAGGTGAAGAAAAACTTGGGCGTAACATTGCGCCAAGGCAGCGCTGAATTTAGAGTTTGGGCGCCTTTTGCTAAATCAGTACACGTCGCTATACCTTATATCCCTTTTCATACCGAAGGTAAAATTGCGATGAATCCAGAAAAGAACGGCTATTGGTCAGTTTCGGTATCAGATATCGAGCCTGGACAGAACTATAAATATGTTATTGAAACAGCAAACGGTGATTGGGTCGAACGTAACGATCCTAGAGCACGAGCATTGACAGATTCTGACCAAGGTTCTTCAATAATTGTCGATAATTACTTCGATTGGGGCGATGATATGTTCATGCCTATTCCAAAGGAGCATCAGGTTATTTACGAAATGCATATTGGCACATTTAACCGCCCCGATGCTGCAACTCCAGGGACATTCCGTGATGCGATTGAAAAACTCGATTATTTAAGAGATCTAGGCATAACTACTGTCGAATTAATGCCAGTCACTAGTATGACATCCAATTCTAATGGTTGGGGCTACGCACCAAACCAGATTTTCTCGGTAGAGAGTTCGTACGGTGGACGACATGGCCTGATGGAATTCGTGCGTCAAGCTCATCTACGTGGACTCGGTGTAGTTCTCGATCTAGTCTACAATCATTTCGCTTTAACTGATTTGTGGCAATATGACGGCTGGAGCGCAAGCCCTGACACTGGCGGTATATATTTCTATAATGATCGGCGTGGTAATACTCCATGGGGAACACGTCCAGATTATGGTAGATCAGAAGTTCGTCAGTTTTTGTTGGATAACGTTGTTATGTGGTTTAACGAATTCCGTCTCGATGGTCTAAGGCTAGATTCTACAGCCTACATGCGTAATATTGAGGGCCACAACGACGACCCAGCCAACGATATCGGTGAAGCCTGGCGTCTACTTCAGGATATGACTTCTCTAGCCCATCATGTTAGACCCGGCTCACTCATGATAGCCGAAGATACATCTGTTAATGAATATATTACAAAACCTGTTAGCCAGGGTGGATGCGGTTTCGATGCCCAATGGGGCTTGAACTTTTCACACGCCGTTCGTACCCAATTGGGTCTTCCTGCTCCATTTCCTACTTCACTTGAAAGCGAATTACCGAAAAAGTATAACGGAGAGTCTTTTCAAAAGATAATATTTTCTGATTCACACGATACTGCCGCAAATGGCAATGAGCGCCTAAACGAGCAAATGACGCCTGACGATCCTGTCAGTGTCTGGGCTCGACGAAGGTCGTTACTTGCCTGTACTACTACAATGACCAGTACAGGCATCCCTATGCTTCTACAGGGCCAAGAGTTTATGCAAGACGGCGACTTCAACAACTGGCGCGAATTAGAATGGAGTAAAGCCGAACAGTTTGCTGGTATTGTTGATGCTCACCGTGATCTAATCGATTTGCGTCTCAATATCGAGGGCCATACTTCTGGTTTAGTTGGAAATAATGTTAATGTATTTCATAATAACGTAGCAAATAACGTACTAGCCTACCATCGCTGGAACGACGGCGGGATTGATGATGATGTAATCGTAGTATTGAATTTTTCGGCTAACGATTTTCCCGAATATTCCTTCGTATTGCCTTTGGCTGGTGATTGGAAGGTTCGCTTTAATTCGTCTTTCCGTGGCTATAGTGACGAATTCCCCGATACCGGATTAGACATAGTTCAGACAAACTCGACAAATGCAGTGACAATCCCGCTTGCACCTTATGGCGCTTATGTTTTATCGCGAATAAAGTAACACAACCTGCAATCCAAATTATCAGATTATACTGACCCTGAGGGGCTGTTTTAATCTAATGATGGAAGTAAGATATCGCTTCATTACGTTACGCTCCTCCGTTCACTTGCTCAGAAAAATAAACTTACAGTTTGCTTTTCTTCGCTTCATTCACTTCGCCGAACTTATTTTTGCTTCGCAAAAAAGTAAGTTCGACCTAATCCATATACCAAAGTAAAACAGCCCGCGAGCGGCTATTTTACTTTGGTGCTGGGAGTAAGATTCGAACTTACGAAGGCATAAGCCAACAGATTTACAGTCTGTCGTGTTTGACCGCTTCACTATCCCAGCATGTTAAATATACATGGAGCCGCTTCAGGGATTCGAACCCAGGACCTGCTGTTTACAAAACAGCTGCTCTGACCAACTGAGCTAAAGCGGCGCGCAGAAGCACCGACATATTGTAGCAAAAATCCCTTAAACAACCAAGTTTTTACAGGTTGTAAAAAGTATATACTTTTATTAATTACTACATAATTACGCGATGCGGTGGTTTTTGAATACGTTTCGGAACGCCTTCTGGCACTATCAGGGCTTTTGATTTTTCACGTATATCATTAGCTAATTCATTTTGACCGATTTTTTCATAAGCTTCAGCGAGAATTGCCAAGCTTTGTGGATTCGGCTCAAGTTCAACTGCTTTTTCAAGAGCTGATAGCATTTTTTTGTTATCACCCAATTTTTCTTGCACCTTAGCGTAGGCAATGTGACGTGCCGCGAGATTACCTTCCATATGTAGAGCCTGCTCAAATGCTAGAGCAGCTTTATCGTAAACACCGGTTTCATAATAAATCAAACCGACGTTATGGAGGCTGGAAGAACTAGGCTCAAGACTTTGAGCAATCTCAAAACATTCTATTGCGTCTTTGTAAGCTCGTTGTTTGGCATATAGTATACCAAGGCGATTATAGGCAGTAGAATTTCGCTCGTCGACTCGTAAAATCGTTAACAGAGCTTTTTCAGCCCGTAAATAACGGTCGTTACGCATACTTTCTTGAGCTATACTCCAGAGTTTATCTAAGCGTAACGACATTTTTGAAGGCATTTCGTTTCCGATATCGTCAATAGTTCTCTGATAAAGCAACACCCATACAACAATCACAACAAATACTAATAGACTAAGCATTTCGCCTGTTATTATACCATGGATCGTTATTGGCCATTGATAACTAAGCGCATCAATTGAGTGCGCACGTGTCCATTTTTGCTAAGCGTATCAGCAGCTAATTCAGTGTTTTGAGCTAGGTTATACAGTCGTTCACTTGGTTGCTTTTGAATCATAAAATTTATAATATACCCAAGAGTCG
>RZYF01000026.1 GCA_010014665.1 Candidatus Saccharimonadota bacterium
AGTCGGTGGGCGTTAACATTAACGTGGGACGAGCCAACCGCAACGGGTAACGGGATAGAAGGATATGTTGTTGAGCGATCTATGGACGGACGTAACTTTGAATCTATCGGAAAGACAAGTACGCGCGCCTTTGTAGACTTGGGCGTGACCCAGCGGGTTGTATATTATTACAGAGTGAGAGCGGCTGACGGTGTAGATAACCGGAGCGGCCCTTCGGCGGTTGTTGCTCGCTCCGCCGTAGGTGACTACCCGCGGCCGCCAAAGCGTGTCGTTGAACCAAGTGTTGGCACGGACCACACTCAAGCAATAATTTCTTGGGTGACCGACAGGACTTCTACGAGTTTCGTGGAATATGGACTGACGCCAACGGAACTAGTGCAAAGCAAGGGTTCGCTAGCACTCGAGGATGAACATAAGATTACGCTGACAGGATTGCAGCCATCAACAACGTATTATTACAGGGTACAGAGCTTTGACTTGGATAGAAGCTATGAGTTAGGAGATACGTTCTCTTCAATCTATTCATTCCGGACGCCAGAGCCTGCACGAATTTATGACGTAGCGACCGATGCGGTAACGTTAAACACGGCGGTGCTTTCATGGAGAACAAGCGTACCAACGCGCACGCGAGTTGAATATGGCAATACATTAGGGTATGGTCTCGTTTATGAGGACAATGACGGAGAACTGACATTGAGTCATTCCGTAAAGTTAACGGGACTTGAAAGTGGCGCGGTCTATCATTATAAGGTATCAACTAAAACCGGGTTAGGAAGCTCTCTTATTAGCGATGACTATACGCTAAAGACAATCGCTCGGCCGATTATCTCAGAAATTCAATTTCAGCCACTCGCTGATGAACCTACAACATCAGTAAAGGTATCGTGGGTAACGAATGTACCAACAACATCAACGCTATATTATGTCGGGTCTGGTACGAGACAAGAGGTGTCTAAGAGTGAACTGACCACACTGCACGAGATAAGCGTCCGTAATATGGCCGGCAGTACAACATACTCCATGACCGTGGAAGGGCGTGATGCATTTGGTAATTTAGGGACGTCAACAACGCAAACATGGCAATCCCAACTTGACACACGCGCGCCTACGCTGGATGATAAAAATATTAGTGTCACTACGATTGATGGAGTGTCAGGCAAAAAAGCTCAGATTGTGGTTTCGTGGAAAACAGATGAACCCGCGGTTTCCCAGGTGCAGTATGGACTTGGTAATGATGTAAATTATCCAAACTCTACACCAATAGATACAGACGCCACAACAGAGCACACGGTTATCATATCAGACCTCAATTTAGCAGAGGTATATCGGATTCAGGTTATGGCGCGTGATCTTGACGGCAATACGACGTACGGGCTACCGACGACAGTCGTGACGCCCGATAAAGAAGTGAGCGTATTTGACAGTGTCGTCGGGTTACTTTTACGGCTGTTTAGGGTAAAATAGTGAGTACGGAACACAACGAACACACACAAGGCGACAATACGGTGAATTATGAGGTTAAATCACCAATTTTAGAGACGCTTGGCATATCAAAAGCGTATAAAGTTGGCGGTACTTTAGTGAGCCCCGTAACTGATGTGTCAATGCAGGTTGGTTATGGTGATTTTTGTGTCATATTTGGACCATCTGGTGCCGGTAAGACTACTTTGTTGGGTATGCTGATGGGCTTGGAGAAGCCGGATATCGGTGAAGTGTTTTTCAAAGGCTCTTCAATCTTTGGGTATAGCGAGGATCAACGCACGATGATACGCCGGAAGCGTGTAGGTTTTTTGACGCAAAGTCAGTATTGGATCGAAGGTATGAAGTTAGTGGATAATGTTGCTCTACCTTTATATGTACAGGGCTGGCGCCGTTCAAAGGCAAGAAAGGAATCGAAACAGATTTTGGAAAAAGTTGGTTTGCATGATATGTCGAACCGTAACCCACTAGACCTTTCTGCCGGAGAACAACAAAAAGCAGCCCTGGCGCGTGCGCTCATAAAAAAACCGTGGATAATATATGCTGACGAACCAACCGCCCATCTAGATTCCGAGTCGGTAGTTGACTTTACCAATGTGTTACTTGCAACTTCCGAGGAGCTTGGAATCACTGTCGTAATGGTGACGCATGATTTAAATTTTTTAAAGTTATCAAAAAAATGGTTTTTTATGCAAGACGGTAGGCTATGGGATATTGCAGATAAACGAAATCCTTTCACGGATATCCGACAAGCGATTGCATACATCGAAGGCCAAGAAGCAGAGAATGGCGGTGCGCTTTGAGATTAATATTTATTTTGCGGCTTTCACTCATAAATACTTTCAAAAAAAAGTTTAGGGCATTACTCGCAATTGGAGGCATTGCATTGACTGTTGCAGTCATGGTTACACTTTTTGGAGTGGATATGGGGCTACATTCTTTAGTGGAAAAAGAGATTAAAAATAACGAACATCAAGATGTCATAACGGTTACATCTCGCGGTGATCAACAGGTGAAATTCAATGAAGAAAACCTCTCAAAGATTCGTTCCATCAGTGGCGTCGGGCAGGTCGGCTTGTCTGCCGGTTTACTGGGGCTGGCGGCGTTTAATTCTTCGAACCTGACGAGTCCTATATACGCGGTCTCGGAAAACTATTTTAGCCTTGGCTTGACAAATTCTGCTCAGGGTAGCGTTGAGGGTCTCCCGGTGAATGACGGCGCAGTGGTGAGTACAAAGGTGCTTAAAGTGTTCGGTATTCCCGCTAACGAAGCGATTGGAAAAACATTCACCTTGAGCGCGACAATTAATCACGGTAGCGTGAACGGCCAAGCGAGGGATGACGTGCAAACTATCCCTGAGAAGTACACTATCAAAGCGGTTGTTGACAGGGGTGATAGACCAGTTGTTTTTGTGTCATTAGAAAAAATGAAACTGCACGGCTTGACAACCGTTGACGTGCTAAAAGTCCGCGTTAGTAACCCCGATAAGGTGGCTGAGGTACGTGAGACCATTGAGCGTAAAGGATTTGAAACTGCTAGTGTGCTTGATATGATCGAGCAGGCGAACAGGTTATTTGACGTGATCCGGAACGTGCTTTATGTTTTTGGGGCCGTGGTATTTGCGGTGACCATATCGGCTACCTTTACAATCATAAGCTTAACGCTGATGCAAGAAACGCGGTTAATCGGCTTTTTACGTATCAATGGGTTTTTGAATCGGGACGTGAAACTACTATTCTTATTGGAGTCTATAACACTCAACGTTATGGGCGCACTCCTTGGCGTCGTAATAGGTATTATAGCCGGTTCAGTTTTAAATCAACTATCTAAAAATATTGCCCAGCAGGAATCGTTCACATCGGAGGTATCTATATTCACGATACCCGTTGTTTATGTTATATTAATGCTTATGATCTCAGTAGGCATCGGTTGGCTTTTTGGGCTTATTCCCGCCAAGCGCGCAGTATTGATCCAGCCACTTGAGGAGCTGAACGGATGAATAGCGATATTCAAGTTGTTCTTTTTTGGGTGGTAATTGGTTTGCTCGTAGTCCTTTTGGTGGGCTTGACTATAAGGATGGCAATACTAAACAGTTCGTTTACAAAACTCGGTTTCTTTGTGCGTGAAGATGCAAAAAAATATTTTAGTGAGACCGCCGATGATATCCAGAAAGTAAACGCTCAATTACAGCAGACAAATCAAGAAGCTATACAAAAAGGTGTAGCAGCAGCTCTTATGCAAGCTGAGCAGTTGCTGGAGCCTGTCGTGAAACAGGCGCACGAGGAGGCGTCAGAGATACTTCTTGAAAGCCGTGTTCAAGCTAAGAATATCATCGAAGCAGGGAAAGCCGATGCAAATGCAAACGCGAAGCGTGTGGTTGACAAATCATCGGAAGCTATTCGGTGGGTTATGCAACAATATGCCGGTGAAATCCTAACTGATGACAAGCACGAGGAAATCGTAAAGAAATTATTAAGTGAGTATATTAATGAATCTAGAAAATAACGTGGAAAATAATTTTGAATTGATATTCTTACAGTTAGATAAGTTTGTTATGCAGTTATCCACCAGCCAGGTTGTTTCTGAGTTGCAGACAATCGTCGAACGGGTTAGTTTTAGCGAGATATATAAACAACAAGTTGCCGATGTTCAGGCGACTGTGAGTTCGGTACGGACCTTGTTTAGCGGTGAGGTCTCAAGCGAAATGCTTAATTTTATCGTTTGGATTGCCGAAAACCGAGCACTGCCTTTGATGGCAGGAGATACGGGCAGGGCCTTCATTGACTACTCCATGCGCGGCTATAAAGATGTCCAAGAAATAAAATTTATTACAGCTATCCCATTACGCGACGCCGCACGGCAATGGGTTATAGATAAATTACGTGAAAGATATCCAGCACCCGCCCGTATAACTTTTGAGGTGTCGACCGATATTGTCGCAGGCTTTAAATTGCATGATAAAAGCAATACGGTTGATAAGAGCCTAGCGACCTTCACGGCAGATATGGCACCTGAATACGTTTCGCAAATAATAAATGCAAGGAGTACGCCATGAGCTCAATTGGCACCGTGGACATTGTAAAAGGCGAAATTTGTGTCGTTAAGGGCCTGGAGTCTGTTGGCCTTGGCAGTGTTGTTTCGTTTTCATCTGGCTCGACGGGTGTTGTCATGGGATTTTTCCATGATACGGCAGAAGTGGCTTTGCTGAGTTCATCTGAGAGCATAAAAAAAGGTGATCTAGCGAGGGTGACGAGCGACATGCTGACCGTTCCTGCTGGCGATCAGCTGCTTGGTAGGATTATTAATACACTTGGCCTGCCGATAGATGGCCTCGGAAATATTGACATAACACCGCAATCGGCGAGGCCATTGGAGTCACCCGCGAAACCGGTGTATCAACGGGCAATTATTGATAAACCTTTTGTTACTGGATTCTTAACAATTGATTCTCAAATACCCTTGAGCTTGGGTCAACGTGAACTGTTGCTGGGCGAGAAAATGTCAGGTCAGAGCGAATTAGCGATAGACGCTATTTGTAATCAGGCACGTTTGAACGCAGATATTATTTGTATTTACGTATGCATCGATGCTGAGACTGCAAGGGTTAAGCGTAGAGTCGAAAGGTTACAGCAGCGACAGGCGCTATCTCGCACGATTATTATTTTCGCAGGTACATCTGATACTGCGATGATGAACTATTTTGCGCCTATGACCGGTGTCGCTATCGCGGAATGGTTTGCGTCGCAAGGTAAAAATGTTTTGGTCGTTTTTGATGACTTGACGCGTCACGCTAAAGTATACCGTCAAATATCATTGTTGCTTGAACGGCCAGCTGGCCGTGAATCATACCCTGGTGATATATTTTATTTACACTCACGGCTGCTCGAACGCTGCGGGGCGTTTAGTGAATCATGTGGCGGCGGAACGATCACCGCGCTGCCCGTTGTCGAGACACAGAGCGAAGATGCGACCGATTATATTGCTACTAACCTAATGTCCATTACTGATGGTCATATTTTATTTCGCCGCTCGCTCCAAAACGAAGGCAAGCAACCACCAATTGACAGTGGCTTTTCCGTGTCGCGTATTGGAGGTAGGAACCAGCCGCCGTTACTACGTGATTTATCAGAAAAGGTCAAAGAAACGATGATCCGATATGATGAGGCGGTGCGCTTTACGTCGCTCGGCAATGATATTGGCAGTGAGTCGCTGTCTGTGATTGAACTTGGTAAGCGTGCCGAAAGCGTATTCCAGCAGCATCGAGATGCATTTTATTCGTTAAGCGAGCAGGCCATACTCATGCATTTGATAGCATCCCATACGTTGACTAAGTGGTCCGAGGTGCAGATACCCGATATAGTATCGCAGATAATCGCATATGCAAGGGATGAATCCAAGGGCTTTACAATGAATGAAACGCTCCTCACTATGCCTATAGATGAGGCAAAAAACGTACTTGATGAGTATATAAAAAATTTTATGAACGATAGTGCAACGCTGCGTCCAATCCAAAAAAGAGAAAGCTTGGTTGCTGAAATCGAGTCAGTGGATAGTCTCTTGAGAAGTAATGAGGATATCTTGCAATGACAGAAGTTGAGTCGATGAAGAGCCACCTAAAGGTCATGCACGGCCTTGAAGATTTAACGTACGTGCTTGAACAAACGGCGGCCCAAAAAATTGCGCGACTGCGTAAGGATGTTTTAAGTAGTCGCCAATACTTCCAAGCGGTCTGGAAAATTTATGAAATCTTAAAGCTGCTTGCGCCACCACCACCGGAAGTAATGCACAAACATCTTGTCGTGATAATTTCAGTTGACGGCGGGATGTCAGGAGGGCTAACCCATAAAGTGATAGCCGAAGCGGTAAAGTTAAGGGATGAACATGGGGCTGACATGCTGGTTGCTGGTAAAACTGCGCATTCAGCTTTTCGCGCAAAAAATGATCGGACGGTTTATTTATTCTCTGCTCCAAAAAATTTCACACTCGAAAGTATAAAGCCTATCTATAAAATAGTTGCGAGCTATGCGAAAGCAACAGTAGTATATCCAATATTTGAAACACTTTCACGGCAAAGTGTCGTAACGGTATCATTTTCTGTTAAAGATGGACAGAGGCTTAAAGATACACTGGGACAGCCTAAATCGGATGAACGGATGACACCTGAGCATGCTGAAAGGTTTATTGTTGATCCCGACGCGCAATCGTTGGTGAACTATTTAAACGAAGCCGTCGTTGGATTGACGCTGCATAACTATTTCGCGGAGTCCGTACTTGCGTATAGTGCGTCCCAAATGATAGCCATGCGTAATGGTCATGATAACGCAAAAAAAGAAGCCGAAAAATACACGGTGCTTTACAACAAGGCAAGGCGGGAGATAATCGACGCAAAGTTACGTGACGTTTATGGAGCGCGTGCTGTTCACAGAGGGGCTATTAAGGGGAGGTAAATATATGGATCACAATAGCGGTCGGGTGATAAGGGGCGAAGGTCCCGTGGTGGACGTTCAGTTTACTAGTTTGCTCCCACCAGTCGGTAGGGTTTTGATTGTGAAAGATCTTGGACTGCGACTTGAGGTAATGCAATATGCTGAAAAAAAGACTGTGCGCTGCGTTGCTCTTGGGCCAACTGATACAGTTAGTTACGGCATGGAAGTGACTGATAGCGGGAGCGTATTAAGCATTCCGTTGAGCCAAGATATTCTTGGACGTGTTATAAATGTTTTCGGGCAACCGCTTGACGAGGGTGGCGAGATAACGGCCGAAGAATCGCGACCTGTGATACAGCCTTCACCTTCGTACTTGGAGGTAAACTCACAGTTGGAGCTGTATGAAACGGGTATAAAGTCGATTGACTTTTTCGCGCCGTTCCCAAAAGGCGGAAAAATCGGCTTGTTCGGTGGCGCGGGAGTGGGAAAAACGGTCATTATTACGGAGTTAATTCATAATATTGTAAGCGCAAGCCAGGGTTATTCCGTGTTCATGGGTGTTGGGGAGCGAACTCGTGAGGGCCACGAGCTTATCCATGAGCTGAAGAGCAAGGATCTATTAAAAAATGTTTCTTTGATATTTGGGCAAATGAATGAAACACCTGGAGTTAGGTACCGTTCTGCCCATGCCGGCCTTACGGTTGCCGAGTATTTAAGGGATACATTCAACAAAGATATCCTGCTCTTTATTGATAATATCTTTCGTTATGTCCAGGCGGGCAACGAAATATCAACCCTCATGGGTCAACTACCTTCTGATACGGGCTATCAACCGACTTTAGGGCAGGATGTGGGTAGCATACAAGAAAGGATTGCGTCGACATCTCGTGGGGCGATAACATCGGCACAGGCAGTGTATGTTCCTGCTGACGACTTCAATGACCCCGCTATCGAAACTATCTTGAGTCGTCAAGATGCAAGCGTTATATTATCGAGGGATCTTGCTAAGCGGCGCCTGTATCCAGCTATCGATAATCTACGGTCAACATCAGTGCTACTTGACCGGACAATAGTAGGGGATCATCACTTCGATGCTGTTCGTGCGGCCCGCAAAATCCTTCAACGGAATGCGGATCTGCAGAGTATTATTTCCGTTCTCGGCAAAGACGAGCTCGTCGCAGAAGACAGGCAAATTGTCGATAAAGCCGAAAAGTTAATATATTTTTTTACCCAACCTTTTTACAGTTCCGAAAGTTATACTGGTCTTAGCGGCGTATACGTACCTTTGGCGGACACAGTCGAAGGTGTGCGCAGGATAATTGCAGGTGACGTAGATTCTATTCCGAAAGAGCAATTTTATTTAAAATCAACACTAGATGAGATAGAGCGACAATGGCAGGAAAAGTCAAAAGTTTCCAACTGAGTATCTTGAGCGAAAAAGAGATTATGTATTACGGCGAATGTAATATATTGTTTGCTCCAGCATTTCACGGCGGAGATGTTGCCATTTTGCCGGAACACACACCAATGATAATGAAAATGGGTGAAGGCGGTGTGTCTATGGCTATTTCAGGACAAAAAACCAAAGTATGCGAAGTAAAAAGCGGGGTTTTGTATGTTCAAGATAACGAAGTTATCGTGCTGGTAAATTTATAAGCGCAAAGGCGCGGTTAACGCAAACCTTGTGCGTGGACAATTAGCGATTGAAACTGTGACAAAGTTACTAATATCATTAATGGCATAGTACTAAAATTGACAGTAATATGAAACTAAGTAGCCCGGCTTTTGACGATAACGCATTGATTCCTAAGCAATATTCTAGGCTGGGTGGTGATGTAAGTCCGCCCTTGGAGATAGGTGATGTGCCAAATGGTGCTGCTAGTTTGGCGTTAGTGTGCCATGATCCGGATG
>RZYF01000109.1 GCA_010014665.1 Candidatus Saccharimonadota bacterium
GGTTCAAGAGATTTCATGAGTTTATCATTTTCCCTAAATTCTTTTTGTCTTGTCCAACTCCATGGATGAGTTTTATCAGGAATATATTTATTTTTTTCTCTTTTCTTAGGTTTTAAGTCATCAGAATCTATTGATTTTGAATAAATATGTCTCTCTTTTACTATCTCTAATGCATAACAAACATTTAATCTATCTGTTGCATATAAACTCCCCCCATCTATGGTTTTGATCACACTTACTGAGCTGCCAGGAGGTAATGCTATTGTTCTACAGTTTTTATCTAATAGTTTGTAATAATTACTCTTATAGCTAATGCTATGGCCATTATTTATCTTTCTACTTTCAATTACTACAAGAGTTTTTTCAATATCTTCTTTTTCTATTTTTACAAAAGCTGAAGGAACTTTCTTTTTAGTGTTTTTTTCTATATATTCTAATCTACCAAATTCTTTAATTAAATATGGAATAAACTTTTCTTCAATATATTTATTAGCATCTTGAATATTTGTTATGCCTTCTGTTATAAGTCTAGCTGGTAAAATACCCTTAATTGTTTGATTCAGTCGCTCTACACGTGGTTTATATAGTGGATCAGAGCAACATCCAAGATTAATACCAAGCTGCTTACAGGCATAAGCGTATTGCGTAAAAGTATCCTCACTATTATGGCTTTGCTTTAAATTATTTTTCTTTTTGTTGTATATAAAAACTGTTCTTTTATCAGTTCTTATATTAACAGGAACTCCATGATTTTCTAGCATTTGTCTTGTTATATGATAATAACCATTAAGTGTTTCCTCATCGTCTAAATAAAGCCCTACAGGTATTCCTGTTGCATCATCAACAGCTACATGTAAATGATACTTTATTGAAGATCCAATAAACCAAGGAAATTCACACGCGTCAATTTCTATTCTCTCACCCATATATTTAGATCTACTTTTAGAGAAGTAAAAAGAGCCACAGAGCTCTTCGTTTCTTAAAGCATCTAAAGTATCTCTTTCATCTACACTAAGAGCTCCTTGCTCTTCTAATTTAGCATCTAATTGCTTTTTAAGCCTTTTCTTAATAGATTTAGTACATTTTGGAGAAAGTAATCCTACATTGTAGAATCTAGTTCTTAAACAAGATGAGCTTATGTTAATTACATCATAATCCCTTAGAAGTCTAGACAACTCACTAAAGTTACAATTATGTAATTCATATTTATCTACAAAAGCAAATATCTTAGCAAAATCAATCTTATTTACAGGTTCTCTTTTACTATTACCATGTATAAAACCTTCTTCTCCATAAACTTTATATGTTTCTAATCTTCTTTTTATTGTCTTTTTTGAAACCCCAAGCATGATTTTTGCTCTATTAATATTAATTTTATCTAAATAAAAATCCGCTATTACTTGAATATTTTCTTTATTCCATAACATAATGAAACCACCTTTTGGAAGGGATTGCTTTAGTTCGCTAAAACTATGATAAGCAATTCCCTTCTTTTTTTAAATTTTTATTGAACTCTATACTTTAAACCAAAAAAATAATCTACCAATTAAGAAAATAAATTAATATTTTAATAAATAAGATATTTAAGCAAATAAATAGCTAGTTTTCTCTCTTATTGGACAAAGTCGCTTTCAACTTAATTGGACATTATCACTTTCTTTTAAGACTTTTTTATAATATATTATAAAAAAGTAGTTGACATAAAAATAGCAAAGTGATATTGTCCATAACGTATTCGGGCGGATAGCTCAGTGGGAGAGCGGTTGCCTTACACGCAACTGGTCGGGGGTTCAAATC
>RZYF01000027.1 GCA_010014665.1 Candidatus Saccharimonadota bacterium
ATTAGTATTGTTTCTGCTCATAGGGTTAGCTGTATTCATACTGAGCGGCTTGAAGGTAATCAATCAGTATGAACGTGGGGTAGTATTGACGCTCGGTAAATTTACTGGCATTCGTGAGCCGGGTCTACGTGTTGTCGTGCCAATTTTTCAGAAGATAATGCGAGTAGACGTACGAAGTACGCCAATCGATGTGCCAAAACAAGAAATTATCACTAAAGACAACGTAACGGTTGGCGTTGACGCTGTTGTGTATCTTCGTGTTATAGATGCTGCCAAAGCTACGCTAGAGACAACTAACTATGTCTACGCAACCAGCCAGTTTGCTCAAGCAGCGTTGCGCGATGTATCGGGAAATGTCGACCTAGATGATTTACTAGCCAAACGCGAAGAGATTTCTCAGCAGATCAAACAAATTGTCGATGCCGAAACCGATAAGTGGGGTATAGATGTTGAGAATGTCAAAATTCAAAATATTGAACTGCCACAAGACATGAAGCGCGCGATGGCTAAACAGGCCGAAGCCGAACGCGAAAGACGAGCAGTTATCATAACAGCTGAGGGTGAAAAAGCTGCTGCTCAATCTGTTGCAGATGCTGCCGCCATGTTGAGTAAAATACCAGGTGGTATCAATATTCGTACTTTGCAAACTTTGGAAAAAATTTCAGTTGAACCAAGTCAGAAAACACTTGTTATTCTCCCAAGTGAACTAACTAATCTTAAACATATATTAAGCTAGGAGTAAGTATGGCAGAGAATAATAAAGAGACTGAAGAATTTGTCGTAACTGGCGACAATCTCGTTGCGAAAGTGAAAGAGCTCATAAAAGCCGGTAATGTCGCCGAAATTATCATCAAAAACGACAAAAACGAGACTCTTATAAAGTTCCCAGTTACCGTCGGTGTAGTGGGCGTGCTCGTTGCGCCGATCCTGGCTGCCGTCGGTGCTGTCGCCGCACTTGTTGCCGAGTGCAAGATAGTAGTGGTCAAGAATCAGTAACTGGTAAAATGTATGTACTAAAAAAGCCCCCTCAGTAACGAGAGGGCTTGATATAGACCAATCTGGTTTATTCTAGGCTTGCGTCGATATCGCTAGTATCTACAGCGCCATCTACATCAATCTCTTTGACCGCATCTTCGGCTTTCTGTAGATCGCTCGTGTTGTTTACTTCTGGCATACTTACTTCGGTTACTGTATTACCGTTATCCGTAGTAGTCGTATCACCAACTATTACTTTGGTATAAAACGTCCAACCGATCAGACCCATTATCACAACCACGGCAATAACAAGAAATATTTCTACTATAGAAAAGCCTTTGTTATTATTACTCATTGTCTGTTCCCTCCGTTGCTGATGCTGATCGCATAGAGCTTATAAGGTCAACTAGTTCAGTCTGATATTGTTTGAGCATAGACTTTACTTCTTGACCAGCCAATCGATCACCTTCTAGACGAGCTGCGGTTTTTGCGTCTGCACAGTCTATGTCAGAACCTTCTCTGGTTTGGAGAGCTGTCATCTGATTAGTGGCTAATTGTTTTATGAGCTCTAGTTTTTGAATTTTTTGTTCAAAATCTGGAACTGTCAACTGGCCATCTCCGTTAGCGTAAAAATTTACAGCACGTTCATACATCTTATCCAAGTTCTTCTTCACAGACTCGGCACCTTGATACATTTTCTGTGTTGAGCTTTGCAAGCGAGTTCGCTTTTGTTCGCATATTTCTTGGCGTACCTTGAGCGATGTACTCTCAGACTTATTTTTTATTTGCGCTGCCATATCTGAAGCACTGGTGACTTGCTGTCCTGCCTGATTGGCTGCCTGATCAACCATTGCTCGTACGCCACTTTGGCTTTGAGCTGGCTGATTTGCCTGCTGCACTACCGACGGGCTAGTCGCAGTTCCTGATGGATCCTGGCCATTTGCTCGTTGCGCAAATACTGTCGACGGCACTACATAAAATGCAAGTGCGAATACAGCGATTAATATTGTTGTTATCTTCTTCATAACTTACCTTTCTTTTATGTTGATTTACAACACATGTATCATAATAAGCTTAAACGGTTTAAGATTCAAATTGATCTGTAAGTTGTTTATCAAAGTTAAACGACCAGCCTAACACTGATCGTTTCACTTTGGTGGACGCTACCAAGGAAAACTGGAACTGTATTTTCGATGAAATCTTACGCTTGAGCGAAAAACTTGAACAGCTAGGTATTGATGAGATTATGGAGGCTGAAGATGTTTAGTCGTCTCATCTCTCCATCGAAGCTCTATGACGAGACAACGTTCTATAAGGCATTCGTGCGTGACGTAGCGCATGCTAAGGTACAAATAGTGATCGAGAGCCCGTTTATCATAACTCGTCGTTTTACGATGCTAGAGGAAGTAATCGAAAGAGTGTTAAAACGCGGTGTCCGAGTTGTTGTGAATACGCGTGAACCTAATACGCACGATCCGTATATGCGTGAGCAAGCTGCTGCTTGTATCGAAACGTTGCAGCTATCGGGGGTTACGGTTCTATATACCGCCAATTTACACCGCAAAATAGCAGTAATCGACGATGTATTATGGGAAGGCAGCTTGAACATTTTATCCCAAAACGATAGTTGCGAAATGATGCGCCGCACACATTCAGTTGATGCCGTAAAACAGATGATTCGGTTCACTAAGCTCTCTCGGTGGTATAATCAAGGGGAGTTATGAGTGATTATGTAATTACAGACGAAAATATCGATGCAGTAGTGCGATATCTTGAGATTTTTCACCCTGAGAATGCAACCCGAGAATTTGCATTGTTTATGCTCGAATCGACCAAATCTGCGATTCATAAAATTGCTATCGATAATCCCGACGGCTTAGCTGAACTATATGAGCAAGTCATGAGTTCGCAAAAAAGAAGAGATAGACTCGATCCACAAGAGCAGTAATTTGCTCCCGTGAGCGGATCTCGACGAGGCGTTCTAAGCTGATGCTTCCTGGTTCGACTTCGGGCGGGAATGCCATTGAGAAACACAAACCCATCAATCTCAACTTGGTCTTATTGGTATACTAGCTAATATGAAAATAGATTTTCTTCCAGAACGAATAGAGCTATGCAAACTTATCATTGCTCGCGACAGCATGGATGGGGTGGCCGAAGCGTCAGGCTTAGCGCTGGCAATGAAGATAGATCATACACACCCCCTTTATAAACCACTACACGATACAATAGTGTCCAGTTACGGAAGGGCTTTTACAGAGATGAGACCACTGGGTAAATTATCCCCAAAGTGGTTTCGGTTTGGTGATACTGAACTTGAAAAGGCACACGAGATGCTTATGTATTATCGCCATAAAAATGTAAGTCACACGGAAGTCATTGAAAGTAGAGTCTTGCTGTACCCTAAAGGCGCGAAGATCAGCAAGAATATAACTGCTACGAATGTCCAGTACGGCGTACTTTATCAAACCTTTGCACCATCCGAATTAATTGCAGTACAAAAGCTTGCGGGCAACATTGCGGGAAGGCTAATAGCTGAGATTGAAAGATTGATGCATATTATATACGGTGAAAATGGTATATATCTGAGCGAAATAACAGATGTAATTACCGATACGGAACTGGCGCAGCTTGAGGCTTCCAGGAAGAAGACTAATAAGAAGCAATCTAGGTAAAATTACCTCATTGTGTCTAAAATGGTAAAATGTCAGAAGATTTTGCGCCGAGAGATTTGATAACCTTTTCGAGCATTTTAAGTGACGCCACTGCTTCACCGCGCTCTAGCTTTGCGTAATAGTTCGTTTTAGTACCGGCGCGTTTCGCAACTTCGGCCTGGGTCAGCCGCTTGTCTTGACGTATTGATTGCAGTTTTCGGCCGATATATAGAGATGTCTTATCTGGCATATACGATTATTATATACCATGCCGTTTCCGCTGCTGCGCTATTGGCGTTTCTTCTTCTCCACTTTAAGTGCCTTTTTGTCTTCGCTTACGATCTTTCGCTGGACTTTTTTCACGTCTGTATCGGCGGGTAGCAGCTCCGGCTTGACACCTCGCTCACCGAGGATCCTGCGCACGGCACTATTATTCGCGACGTGTTCACCGGATATTTTTTGCTGGCCTCTGAGGTCTTTATCTACTACATTGTGTCGGGTTAATTCAGCTGCGAAGTCCTTGGCCTTAATAGTAAGTGTGGGTAAGAAATCGGCTAGTGGTCGACTATCGGGGACTCCAAGGCGTCGTTTCATATCGGCAGTACCTTTTCCGCCGAATAGCGCCTGGTCACCTTGTGCACGTATAATACCGAAACCTTGGTTATCTACGCCTCGTTCATACAGCACGCCAGATAACTTCTTTTCGGTTTGTGATAATTTCTCTCGTGCTTCAACACGTTCAATATCAAGCAATCGCTGCTCGATAATCTCCTGTTTCCGTGTTTGCACCGCAAAATACGTCTGCGCAAATGCGATCTGTGATTTGGAAGGATCACCATTTTGAGCAATTAGATAACACGCGTATCTCGTCAGGTTGTAGTCAACAATCTCACGGTTACTACCGCTACCTAGCTCAACCATTTTCCTGACTTTAAGAAAATGGTCTTCTATGTTGTGATTGCTGTTTTTCGCAGACTCTACTGCGCGCAGCACAACCTTCTCGAAGTTCTCCCACTTGCTGTAGCCAAGTAGGGTCTGTAGCTCGCGAGCACTCCAATACTCCAGGCTAGACTGTTCTTGCTTGATATTCTCGAAACTAGTAAAAAGCTGCTCAATAAGTTCTTTTTTCATACAATCAACCTTTTATTACTGCTATTACACGTCCGTTAATCAGATAGTCGTCGTCCTCGTGAATAATAATGGGCGGATATTTTTTCATGTCAGTAGATTCAGACACGAGCGCATAATCATATGCTCGTTTCATGAGCCTCTTTATATTTGCGAGTCCGTTTATAATCGATACAACGTATTTACCAATGTTTTCATCAACGGAACAAAATGAAGTATCTACAATTGCGTAATCGCCATTTTCCAATGGGGCTACATTACCGTCCGGCGTTGAAACGCTGGCATCGTTCATAGAGTCGCCGCTAGCTCGCACCGCAAAGAGCTGCCCCTTGGCCTTGATACTTGTCTTGGATACGTGCAGGTAGCCTTCTATGGCTTCTTCTGCGAATTGGTTTGCGGGGCCACAGCTTGCCATCCCTACAATCGGGATTGCATAAAGCCTGCTATCTGTAAGGTCTGCGCCAATTTGCTGTGTTTTGCCCTTACGATCAACAAAAAGTAGCTTCTTCTTTTCAAGTTGTGCGAAATGATGCTGTAGCACTCCTGGACTCATGTCTTTCCTACCTAACATTTCGGCAATTTTTCGAAGTGAAACTCGAGACAAGTCTTCGGATTTCGCTAACTCTAGAAGCAGTTCTTGTATTTCATGCATAGCATCAGTATACAGATAAATCATGCTATTTACTAGCCTGAAAATAATAAATGGCGGCAGACACTAGACAACATAGCGTTTTAGATGTAATATCGACATGAACACAGCTTCGCAAGGTGGTGCGATAGGGGGTTCGGAGGGAGATTGCATCTCATGCGAGAAAATACAAATCCCAAAAAATATCAATCATAACAAAGAAAGGAGCGTCAGCGATGACGAGTAATCGTAAAACAAGCGCATCGGTAGCCAAATCTGCATCGAAAGCACTGCGCACACCAACTAGCAGCACATCTACGCGTAAGATTGCTGCTTCTGCACCGTCCCAAAGGGCACCGCAGCCAAAACATAAGAAAAAGTAAAATCGCCAGGTTTGCGTCTTTTGACGGGAGGCATACCTAGCGATCAGTTTGAGTGACGCAAAAATGCGGCACTATCTGAGTATATCAAATCATTACCAGGAGAAAAATTAATATGATTAAGAAAAAACGTATTCGAAAATTAAATCCGTATAAAAAATTACTGCCTACCACAGATGAAGCATTTGTGACATTCTCTGGAGCTACGACAGCAAATCTAGAGCGAGCTGGGTTTTCGGATGACGCTGAAGAAGGTGCGAAAATACTACCTAATCGAGTTGGCCGAATCTCATTATTCAATGCGGAAGGCAAAAACCGTATTCGCCGCGATATGCCCATGGAGACGGCACATAGGACAGTGGAATGGCATTGGTATGAGCGTCACGGTCGCGACAAGGTTGAACGATCCGATTTTCGTGATGTTCCGTATAAAAGATACCCACGCGAATTTATTGAGCCGCCAGCGATTGAGCTTACACTTTCAACTGATACCGATGGCAACGTAATACTGATTAGTGATCCAATAAAAGGTTGGCAAAAAATGAGGCTTTGTTAATTCATGCTATCAATTTATTTCTTGAGCTTTTTGGAGAATGCATCATTCTTGATGAAAACCGCCTTACAGTACTGCCTTCGAATATAAAACGGGTCAACTGGAAGTTGCTTCCAAAAGGCGAACGTCCGTTCGAAAGGCTGAAACAAGAGTTGCGACCCATTCTCGCAAGCATCAAACGTGGTAAGCGATCCTTCGTAGATAAACGCTTAGAGCGATTAAATAGTTTCAACCCTGAATACGCAGCGATGGGCATAGGTGGATTTAGCGGCTACATACTCATGGCGTATCCCGATAAGAATCTTTTTGTCCTAGAGAGCCTGCTCTACGGCAATGCTACTTACGTCGTCAGTAAAAACTGGGAAGAAATCGCGAGTTTAACGAAGGCAGAAATACTACGCGATAACCTTCACGAGGGTAGAATCATCCATCAGAGCAATTGGTTTTCGAAAGTACACGACCTTTTCAAGGACTAACCGATTTCTTTCATAATGCGGTCGGTTTCTAGGAGGATTTTGATGATTTTTTGGTAGTGGTCAAGTTCGTCGTTGCTGAGTGCGCGGCCTTTGCGGTCTTTGAGCCATTTTTGGGCGGGTTGGTAGCCGCCGATGTAGAAATTCCAAGCTGTTTCTGGCACATTGCCAAAGTATTGCTTGTCGTTGATATACACCCAACCCTCAACATTAGTCACTTTGCCGTCGACCTTTTCGGTAAGGTAGGGTTTGAACTCAATTTTCTCGACAATATTACTACCCGCTTCAGGGAATACCGTGCCGTAATCGTCAATACCTGGCGATTTCATAAGGTGTAATTCTCGCAATGCACGTCCAAGCGGTACAAGGCGGTCGAAGTCTACTTGAGTTGGAATCGGTACGCGCGGGAAGTCTGTTTTTAGAAACTCACTATACCTTTCGCGGTACTGCGGGCTGTGTAGAGTTGCGTATAAGTAATCAAACGTATCCTCAGAAGTTGGCTCCTTTTTCAAGTTTGCGTTTAGTTTTTTGAGTTCATTCTTGTTAAAGTTCGCATCGCGTGTACCGTCAGAATGATAAAGATATAGGGGAGCAAAATATGCAGCGCCTTTATTGCTAATAAACACCCTGTCGATGGTCCGATACTCTGACGCAAGCGCGTAACTGTATGGTACTTCATACGCATATTGCTTCATGAAACACAAAGCGACATTCGGCGAATCCATGTTATTCGCCAGTGCTGAACGCGGTCGTTGAACAATTTTAGGGTCATCGTAGTATTTTCGCAAATCAAATGGTCGGTAATTAGCCACCTTGCTTTTTTCTGTATCGAACGAAGAGCCATGCTGTGTAATTTGTGCCTCCAGGTCAGTTTCTGTATAAGCAAGTACAGTGCTGTCTGCATGAGTTTGAATCCCCATAGAAGAGTTCGTAAATAGCTCTTTCAATCCAATGTATTTGTCGTACTCGCCACTATCTTCATCTATCTTCTTCTTGAAACGCATGAATCTTGGCTCAAGAGGGATTTTCTTCCAACTTGGTTCATCGGCAAGTTTTGAAAACTTTGCCATACGTGTACCATATATGTCATCAACATATAGTTCGGCATCGTCACCAGATGTTAAGTTTGTTTTTTTGATAGCAATTATTATCGCGACACCCTGTAGGATATCGAATACATTCTCGTCCTTACCGCCATCGGGCGCAACTTCTTTCATCTGGCCGTTACCGTGAAGATTGAGGATATATATCTTGTCAAATGATTTTGCGAGATGCCACCGCATCCCGCGGAAAGTAGGTGATTCTAGGTAACTGTTGTCGGTAATCATGGCTACAATGCCATTGCCATTTTTTGTAATCATATTCTCAGCAAAAGAAAGAAATTTTACGTAGTCATTATTTATCCATTTGTAATTTCGCTCTTGAAGTTTTTGTAGGCCACCCGGTTCTACTTTGTATTTATCGACAAGACCATTAGCGTACGGTGTATTATTGGAGCTCTCGCCGCTGTATGGTGGATTGCCCATAACTATCATGATGGGGCGTTCGCTCTTAATCTCTGCTGCATGTTGGCTTTCTTCACTAACAGCTTGCGCAAGTCCGAAGCTAAATAGATCCTGCTGACGTGGCACGCCTTCTTCAAGCGTATTCGTGAGGTAGACACCTAAGCGGTCTGGCAAATTTTCGACTCCGGTTTCTTTGAGTGTCATGCCAAGCTTTAAATGGGCAATGGTATATGGCGCCATCATAAGTTCAAAGCCGTGTAAACGGTGGATGAGGTTGTCGGCGACATAGGCTGGCCAACGGCCTTCTTGACCCTTGAACTGCTCGTGAATGAATTTGATCGTTTCGTTTAAGAATGTGGCAGTACCAACGGCAGGATCGAGCAACTGGACGCGGTGAAACTTCTTTTCTATG
>RZYF01000110.1 GCA_010014665.1 Candidatus Saccharimonadota bacterium
GCGTGGTCATCCCCAAGCCCGAGGCACCTGTCTCGGCTGACACCGAGGAGACAGAATGACTGCCACCGCCATCGAGGGTGTCGTCGCCGCCGGGCGCGTCCCCACCTGGATCATCCCCGCCGCCAGCATCACCGCCGACCCCGTCACCGGCACCTGGTCCATCCCCCTCACCGCCCTCACCGGTGCCGGGACCATCAAGATCGACTGCTACCTCGACGCCGGCGACATCGCCATCTCCCGCACCGCCCAGACCCGCACCCGGCAGCGGCTCTGCCAGACCGTGGCCGAGCAGATCA
Source organism: Candidatus Saccharimonadota bacterium (assembly GCA_010014665.1). Taxonomy (GTDB): domain Bacteria; phylum Patescibacteriota; class Saccharimonadia; order Saccharimonadales; family Saccharimonadaceae; genus JAPUDS01. The sequence goes on from RZYF01000110.1 coordinate 297, forward strand.
AGACGGGGGAGACCATCGACATCACCGTCTCCGCCGTGTACGACCAGCAGGAAGCCTCCTCCGCGACCGTGAACCTCGCGTACTCCGCCGTTCCCGAGGGCGCTGAGGTGTACGTCGCGCAGGCGTTCGGGTGGGGCTCCACCGTCACCCCCACCGCGGCCACGGTCATCGACCTGTGGAAGGGGTCGGTGCAGATGCGCAACAAGAACTTTCCCACCTCCGCCGACGAGGACCTGAAGTTCACGGCCACCATCTCCGGGACCGGCTACTTCCCGGACGTCGCCCTCGAGGCCGCGGTCCCCCTGATCGTGTCGGTGCTCCCCTCCGGTGGGGCCCCGGGCGAGATGGTGACCATCACCGGATCCCGGTTCACCGGGACCACGGGCATCACCATCGACGCCGAGGCCGTCGTCGAGTTCGAGGTCGTCTCGGACACGAAGATCGCCGCCCTCATCCCTGCGACCGTGACCGCTGCGGCCGACGTGGTCGTCACGAACGCGGCCGGCGCTTCCGCGGCCTACGCATACACCGCGGCGTAAGACCCGCACCCCTCACCCGCCCGGAGGTCACGGGCCGGGCGGGTGAGGACCCCACGCACACCGTGACACCCTGCGTCGCGCCCTGGGTGGCAGGCCGGTCTCCAACACCAGCCCCGCGAGGTTCGATCCCTCGGTGACGTGCGACCCCCGTGACAACCCGTGACAGGAGAACCACATGAGGACCAAGGTCCACACGCATACCCGAGAGTTCCACCCCGACGCGCAGGACGAGTTCAACCGCCTGGCTCTCGAGGAGAAGCGCCTCACCCGGGCCATGGCCCGCACCCCCGAGGATGAGACGCCCGTCGTCGTCCGCATGGACGGGCAGCGCCGCCGACTCTCCGACCCGCCCGCCAACCTCGAGCAGGAGCTGGCCGACGTCCGCGCCGCCATGGACGCCCAGCGGGCCATCATCGACTCCGGCAAGGTGCGGATCACGTTCCGCGGACTCACCCGGGGCGAGTTCCGCCGCCTCCTCACCGCCCACCCGCCCCGCGAGGGTGACGAACTCGACAAGCAGGTCGGGTACAACGGAGACACCTTCCTCGACGCCTATGTCGAATCGCACATCGTCAAGGCGGAGACGCTCTCTGGCGAGCCAGTGACGGTCCAGTGGTCAGAATGGGCCGATGAGATGACCAACGGCCAGTGGGAAGAGATTCGCAGGTTGTGCCTTGGCCTCACCAACGACGGCGAGCCCGTTTTCCCTCGGTAGCGCGCCGCCTCCACGACGACCAGGCCACCCGGGCTGAGGCCCGGGCGGCGCGCACCCTCGGCCTGACCATGACCCAGTGGGACGCCCTCGACGACTACGACCGGGCGTGGGCGATCGCCTCCGACCTCGCTGACCAGCAGGCTGACGCCGAGGCTAAGGCTCGCCGGTGCCCCGCCTGCGGGGGTGACGCCACCGAATGTCAGGACCCGGACAACCAGCACGCCTACGAAGTCACCCTGAAG
>RZYF01000111.1 GCA_010014665.1 Candidatus Saccharimonadota bacterium
ATGGTAGGCTCCTTTCTGTTAGATGTAGTGATCTTTACAGTTTAGGACGCCTACCTTTTTTGGTTCAAGGGATGTTGCAAAGGTGGTGAGTTACTACGCCAGTATTGACCAAACAACACCTCTGTTATATACTCATATAGTTATCAACCAAAGTTGGGAGGCGTACACACTACGCCGTTATGTACCACGAAAGGATTTAGTCGCATGGCAAAAAAAGCCGATTTACTAGAACAAGCAAAAAAACTAAAACTTGATGTCTCAACAAAAAACACCATCGTAGAGATTGAGGCTTTGATTGCCAAGGCTTCTGAGAAGAAGGTTTCGACGAAGGTAAAAGAAAATACTAAACCTACCGACATTCCTGAAGAGAATGTGGTAGCTAAACGCAAAGCCGATGTCGCTAAAGCTGGCAAACGTAGCGAAAAAGCTATCGAGGAAGCTGAGGTCAAAGCTGTCAAAGAAGCTCGCAAAGCTGTCCATGACACGACTCCACAGTCTGATGAAGCCGAATCTCACGTCAAACGCGGTCCTGCGCCTAATACTCGTAAACGCATAGAACGTCGTGGCAAAAAATATCGTGCTGCTGCGGACAATATCGAAAAAGACAAGGTTTACAATCTAGCTGAAGCTGTTGAACTAGCCGCCAAAACAAGCCCTGTCAAATTTGATGCCACTATAGAACTGCATGTCGTCTTGGGAGTAGACCCTCGACAGGCTGACCAAAATATCCGGACTACTGTTAGTCTGCCACACGGTACAGGCAAAAGTGTCCGTGTAGCAGCTTTTGTGCCGATCGACGAGATCGAGGCCGCTAAAAAAGCTGGTGCTGATATAGCCGGTGAAGACGACCTGGTGAAATTACTAGACAAAGAACAGCTAGATTTCGACGTCCTAGTCGCTACTCCACAACTGATGCCAAAACTTGGAAAATACGCTCGCTTGCTCGGGCCACGCGGTCTGATGCCGAACCCAAAAAGTGGCACAGTGGCAACTAACGTATCTAAAGCCGTCAAAGAAGCTAAAGGTGGCAAGGTCGAATACCGGGTCGACAAACAAAGCATTATCCACCTAGGGATTGGCAAAGCCAGTTTTGGCGCCGAAAAACTAGCCGAGAACGCCCAAGCATTTATGGACAGCCTCGTCAGCGTTAGACCTAGTTCGCTAAAAAGTAGCTATATTTTATCTATCTATGCTAGCTCAACTATGGGCCCAAGTATTAAGATTGAATTGTAAATCACTTAAAGATCAAAAACACCCTCGTGCAAAACATGGGTGTTTTTGATATGATATAAAACAGTAAAAAAGGAGAAAGTTATGGCAGACGCAGACGGATATTACGGTGACAGCGACGGAACCAGTGAGGAACTTGATTTAAGTTTTCTAGATGAAAAATCCAAATAGCAAATCTGAATCTAAAAAAATGCGGGTGGCACTGGTCGTCCCGCATATTTTTATGCACCGCGATATATTGCCGAGTGTGATTTTTTCGCCTGGACATCTGTCGCTAGCTCTCGCTTCTGGGCTTCAAGCCAGTGGTGTTGACGTGACGCTTTTTACCCCCGGTCCTGTCGATACCGATGTACCTAACATTACTGCCGATTTGAGTTTATTCGATCAAGAGCTCGCTGGTAGGGGAGAAGAAGGCGATACCTACATGGATCTACTGCGTAAACATCCTTTTACTTTTGTCACCCTCGCTAGACAGGTCCAGAGCGAACTGATAGCCAAAGTTTATGCTGAAGCCAACCACAACCAATACGATATAGTCCATAT
>RZYF01000005.1 GCA_010014665.1 Candidatus Saccharimonadota bacterium
AGCAGTTCGGCGGGTCGGGTCGGGGGCGACCCGCCGAAAAACCTCATTTCTCGGACTTGGTGCTAAAATAGGTTCTAGCGTGGGCGTAAAAACTCACCAAATACAATTAAAATCTTTTGAAACTTGCTTTATTTAGTATCTAACAAAGATGGTTTTGTGTTAATCGTATTGCCTAGCCTGAAATTAGCCGTTGTTATGAAATACAGCAATTCTGAGATGCGGTTTATAAAAGGGTATAATAGACGGTATGTTTTTGATAAATACTGTTATAGGCAAGATAATTGCACATACTTTACGATTATTCGGGCGCGGTGGCGGTACTTTACCTGGTCTGATAATTGAACGAATACATCCAAACTTTTTACCCAAAGCTATCGCACGACTACCGTATGGTGCCGTCATAGTAACCGGTACAAACGGTAAAACAACGACCACTAAAGTTCTGGCCACGTTACTTCGGAGCCACGACTTACGGGTACTCACGAACGAAACAGGTAGTAATTTTGTGCGAGGAACAATCGCTGCCGTATTAAATCATATTCGTTGGACGGGTAGTTTACCGTTTGATATTGCAATTTTTGAACTTGATGAAGCGTATGCTCGTCGATTCGCAAAAATAGTCCGGCCAACTGGTGTTGTTGGCTTAAATATTCTCCGTGACCAAATGGATCGTTTTGGCGAGATTGATACAACAGCTGCGTATGTTCGTGAGACTTGCCTCGCTGCGACAAAATGGCTGGTTCTAAATGCGAACGACCCTCGTATTGCACGAGTAGCTGACGAAGCTATAGTTCCAATTCGTTGGTTTGGTCATGTCGAGTCACTTGCTACAGTATATGCGAGTGACGATCAGCATCATAGTCATGATTCAATTAATTATTTTCAAGCAAATGAAGCCCAAGACGTCCTGGAGTCTTACACAGAGAATCATGTGAAGATACGTAGTGATGGCATTTCTGCAGACTACATAGTGCAACTTGCCGGCTCACACAACGCAATCAACATAACCGCAGCGCTTGCCGCATTGCATTGCGTTATCGAGGAAGTTAATTACGATATCGTTATGCAGACGCTTAAAAGGTTATTGCCGGCATTTGGTCGAGGCGAGGAACTAATATTGCCATCTGGTTTGATATTACGTCTTCAACTAGTAAAAAATCCAAACGGCTTCACACATGCACTCAGAACCGCCCAGGATGATAATTATAGACTGGTGGCGATTGCTATCAATGACGATTATGCCGATGGCCGTGATGTTTCGTGGCTCTGGGATGTTGGTTTTCATTGTTTACAAGGCAGAACGGTTTTATGTAGTGGAACGAGAAGTACAGACATGGCAGTACGCTTACGATACGATGAAGTTGAAACGACTGCGGATATTGAGGATTTTAACGCGCTTATTGTTCGTTTGATGTCTGAACAAACTGACAAAGCGATCGTCTACTGTACATATACGGCAATGTTGCGAATCAGAAAGTTATTGCACCATCAAGGTGTTGCTATGGAGCACGTTGACTTATGAATAAACAATTAAACATCGTACACCTATACCCAAAAGAGATGAATATTTATGGCGATACTGGAAATCGTTTGATTTTACAGAAACGTCTACTGTGGCGTAATATTGACACAAGTCTACACCTTGTTGGGATTGGAGATTCAATTCCTGCTGATACGGACATTATTATTGGCGGTGGTGGACAGGATGCTGGGCAAGACGTGGTGCAGAAGGATCTTAAACTAAAGGCTCCGGTGCTCCAGTCTATGGCACAGGACGGTGTTGTGATGTTGATGATTTGCGGGCTCTACCAATTATTCGGACGTCGTTTTATCACTGGACAAGGTAATGAAATCCAAGGAATTGGATTATTGCCGTTAGAAACTATTGCGGGAGATACACGGCTAATTGGTAATACACTCTATCAAACATTATGGGGTGAAGTAGTCGGTTACGAAAATCATAGCGGCAAAACAACACTTGATGATGCTTCTATGGCTTTTGGAACTGTTTTGCGCGGAGCTGGCAATAACGGTGAAGACAAAACGGAAGGCTGTGTTCTGCATAACGTATTTGGCACGTATAGCCATGGTCCTGTTTTGAGCAAAAACCCGAAGCTTGCTGATGAACTTCTCCTCAGGGCTTTAGCCCGTAAATATTCTATGAACAATTTACAGCCACTTAACGACACGCTCGAGCAAGCCGCAGCACTAACGGCAAAAAATCGACCTCGATAACTATCTCTGGTATTTATAAGATAATTTCGAGTCCTCTTATCCGCGCAAATGGGATATTATTGGGATGAACTTAGAAGGTAGTTGATGTCTGGTATTTCTTCAATTTAAATGTTTATATAATTAATTTTGCAAACTCTCGTTACTAGATTGGATATAACGCCAAAATATTAAGCACGAAGTATGTAAGCACAATGCTCGATAGTCGATAGCGACACACAAAAAAAGAATTTATTGTTCAATTATTTTATTCTGTTCGCTTTAATACATCGTGTCTAGACCGACAAGTACTTAAGGAATAGTTGTTACACATGATTAACGTTTTCTATGCATGTCGATTTAGTTTGTCAGTATATATCTATGGGTGATTAGCTCAGTTGGGGAGCCATCAGCGAAAAATAATGCGCACGCTCTAGCCAACTGAATATGGTATGCTAAATCTGGCGATAAAATTATGGGTGATTAGCTCAGTTGGCTAGAGCGCACGATTCACATTCGTGAGGTCGCAGGTTCGAGCCCTGCATCGCCCACCATAGTTTGTGTGATATAATAATTTTCACGCATGGGCGCTTAGCTCAGTTGAAAAGTCATCAGCGAAAACAATCGCAATATGCTCTAGTCAACCGCCGTAAAGTATTATCAGATATCGGCTGTGTACGTTCAATTTTCGGGCGCTTAGCTCAGTTGGCTAGAGCACCTCGTTTACACCGAGGGGGTCGGGGGTTCGAGCCCCTCAGCGCCCACCAAAAGAAACGCCTGGCAAGTTGCCAGGTTTTTTCGTAATCTATTGTTTCTATCTAAGTCCTTGGTAAATGGTCTGCGAAATGAGCTAGTGAGTATTCCTTACGCAAAGCCTCACCTAATTGCTTAGGATCAGTGCCTATTTTAACACCTGGATTTAATAAATTATGCGGGTCAAATCCGGATTTAATAATTTTGAACAAATCCAACATTTTATCTCCCACCTGTAACTTCACGAATGGAACGCGAATACGACCGTCGCCCTGCTCGGCAGATATAGTCCCACCTATCTTTACCACTTCTTTATAGTATTCTTCCATAATCTGGAAAACCTTCTGGCGGTCAGTTAACTTGGCAAGGTCCAAAAACGGATGAACGTGTAGATTTGCATCGCCAGCATGACCCCACACCATTACTGGTAATTTGAATTTATCAAATATTCTATAAATCATCTGTATGAAATCAAATAGATATTCTACAGGTACAGCAGCAGCGTCAATAATTGGCAAAGATGCTTTTCCACCCTGATGATAATTTACAACCTCCGAAGTAGCGTGTCTAATGATTAAATATTGTTCTTTTTCATCAAAATCATTTGTCAATAAACAATGGTCTGTGTACGCTTTTACGATCTTCATAGCTTGCTTAGCTTTTTTTAATTTGGCTTTTCCTGGATTGTCAAACTCTACAAATAACAAAAAACTTGGTTTATAATCTGGAGATTTTAGATTTTCGGGTAAGTTAACTGATTGTTGTTGCTGAATAAACTCTAGAAAATTATCATCAACCATGTCTATCATGCTTGGTCCAAGATTTCTCAACCTAGTTACTACTTCTGTTATGTTGTCGAACGATTCAAATGCCGCTACTAAAAGCTCTGTTTTAGGATTGTAAGGTTCAGCCCGCAATATTGCTTCAGATATTACACCTAATGTACCTTGTGATCCGACAAAAATAGGCGTTAGATCAATTGAACCATCGCGACGCCTGACGTCTGCGAGAGCGTAACCAATACTGTCTTTTGTAACTCGTAATTTGTCATAGTATTCATCAAGTACGTCATCATTTTCTGACAATACCGCATCCACAATACGATAAATCTCCCCTTCTAATGTGGTCAGACCTTTTTTCTTATCAATCTCTTTGCGACCAATTCTACCCGTTTGTATGAGCTCACCGTTAGCTAGTACAACCTCTAGCTTATCTACCCAATCAGCAATTGATCCGTATTTGAGCGACTTCTCACCATAGGCGTTGTTAGCGATTGCACCACCGATTGTTGAGTATTTATACGAAGACGGAAATACTGGTATGTGTAATCCGTGAGTCTGCAGGGTTTCCTGTAAAGATTTAAAATTCACTCCTGGCTGTACCCGAACTAGTTTTTGTTGACTATCTAACTCTAATATCTTGTTCATGTGAGCTGGAAAAACCATAATAATGCCTTTTCCTATAGCCGCACCGGTTTGGTCCGTCCCGCTGCCACGCGCTGTTATCGGAAGAGTATGTTTTTTTTCTGCTAATTGCCAAGAGAAACGTGCAATCTTACGTATATCGTTGGTGGTTCGAGGATAAACAACAACCGATGGCGTCATACTCAGAACACTGGCGTCCGTCGAGAACCTTTTACGCATCTGATCATCATCAAAAACTTCACCACTCAGATGCGACTGTAAATAACTCGCTACTTTACCCATAGAACACAGTCCTTTTCATATACCTCAACTATAGCATAAGTACTTACAACGCTCCATATATCTTGAAAAAAACGCCTCCATAACCTACAATACATCTCTGTACTCTTAACAAAGATTGCATTCAAGCTGTATTTATAAGAGTTGGCGGCTACGTGAAACGCAAGTTAATCGTAGACGCGAGTGCGTTGTCCGAGATGACAAAAAAACTAATCGTACATTGATAGCTTTATTTATAAGAGTTGGCGGCTGCGTGAAACGCAAGTTAATCGTAGACGCGAGTGCGTTGTCCGAGATGACAAAAAAACTAATCGTACATTGATAGCTTTATTTATACGCGGACGTGGCGGAATCGGTAGACGCGCTAGCTTGAGGGGCTAGTGATTATTGCAATCGTGGAAGTTCAAGTCTTCTCGTCCGCACCAAGTAAAAAGCTAACCATTATGGTTAGCTTTTTACTTGTTATGAGATGAGTGGTTTGAACCTCCACGACAAAAACTTTTGCTGAGCTTGGGTTTAAATCACATATCAGCCACATTCATTCTAAAGACCCGAGAGCTCACTCACGTATCCAACAATACCGAGAAGCACAATAACAATTATTATCGTAAGAATAGACCTGTAAACGACACCTAGCCTATGCCATATTCTACCTAATAACTAGTACGCTATTAGACCGACGGCGAAGCAACCGACTGTAAAAATTAATATTTGGCCTAGCAAAATATATTTAAAATTTGAATCTGTTATAAAACTAAACAAAATCATATCTAAAAACTATTATAATACTTGATTATCTAATTTATTAAAATTACATTTTTATTTTTTTCGTTATTTCAGTCTGTGATTTACGATAAATACTTAATTCTTGATTAAATCATTACCACCAGACAGCAGATTGTAATTACTGCTCCAGCGAAATAGTTTAACGACAAAAATCGCTTCCAGCCTTTTCTCGCTAAATAAGATTCCTTATCACTAATTGATAAATACGAAATAATATTTATTGAGTATATGAGAGCAGTCATCGCTACTACTAGAGCCAACCCCCCGCCAAGGGAAACGACTAAAATAGTGGCTATGATATACATACAAAACGCAAAGCGAACCGTACGCGCAGCTCCAAGAACTGTTCCAATAGATTTTATATTTGCTTTCCTGTCTGGCACGATATCCTGAACGGCTCCAAAAGCTTGACTGGCAATACCCCAAAAAAAGAACGCTAGTGCGGCTAGCCAGCCCGCATTAGAAGCTCCAACAAGCGAATAGGCATAAACTAGTGGACCGACAAAATGTATACTCGACGTAATAGAGTCGATAAAAGGTATTTCTTTGAACCGCAGACCCTTTACGCTATATGCCACCACGAAAAACAAAATAGCAGCAAGTACGACAACACTCGATGCGTTACCCAACGCTACTAAAGCTATAACGAAAGGTATACAAAGACCAACAGATACTAATATTATACGTAAATGGAATTTTGGCGGCGTAACGGCACCTTCAACACTGCCTTTACGAGGATTTAATATATCGGATTCATAATCGAAAACATCATTTATCCCATACATCAGTAGGTTATATGGTATTAGGAAAAACAACGCACCAATGAAAAAGCGAGCATCATAACCGCCACCCATCATCAAATACCCTAGTACAAAAGGATATGCGGTATTCACCCAAGAAATCGGACGTGAAGTCATAAATAACAGTTTAATTGTCTGCACGATCGCCTCTTTTGAATATATTCCATAATCCTGGAATCAATACTGCTGCAATTATCGTATAGAAAAAGTCTTCTACGGGTGCTTTGGCAACATATATTCCGAGCAAATTGTCTGGATTGTAGGCCACGATTCCCGCATTAATAATAAGAGAATCGAAAACGACCGTTGTAAGTAATAAAATGATTAACGTCACCCAAACTGCGCGATTCCAGACTAGTAATTTGCTTAATATTAGAAATACTAAGATTACTGCGCTAACCACTAGGTTAAGAACTAAATATGTCGCCATCGTGTTTCCAATAGTCTATAAAGTACAAGTGTAAAATAACAAAGAAATGTTAAAAACATAATTTCTTCTACAGGAAATTCTGGAGCAATATACCAGCCACTCATATACGGCGATGAACCACTAAAGAAAATATTCAAAGCGACGCCTAGTATGTCCCATAGGCTAAATAGCAGAACCCCAATCAACAACGTAGTAGTCGTACGAATGATGTCGAAGAAAAACGCTAGATTGTACTTTTTATCAATGATTAAAATACCAATAAAACTAAGAGTTATTGCTAACATATATGCAAATTCTGTCATACTATATCCTTATATAACGGTCCTGGTCTTCGATTGTTTGTTATTTTTTTAAAGGTAAGCTCTGCTCCAATTAGACACATCGGTAGCCCAATACCGGGAAGCGTACCAGCGCCGACATAATAGAGATTTTTAAGTTTTTTACTCTTGTTTGGCGTACGGAAAATAATACTTTGACTAAGCAGATGAGACTCGCCTCCAAATGCGTTGTATTCCCATGCGTTAAACTTCTGTTTAAAATCGTCTGGTCCAACTATAATCTGTTTCTCGATACGCGATTCGAGATCAGGTATATCCGCAGCTTTTGCAAACTCCTTCACTACCCTAGTAGCTAATTCATTTTGCTGCTTAGATGATAACGATAAACCTGCCGGTATTGGCATAAGTATAAATAAATTCTCATAGCCTTTGGGAGCCACGCTACGATCGGTTTTAGTAGGATTGCATACATAAATAGAAGCTTTTTCAGGTATTGTCTTATTCTCATAAATTGCGGCAAAATTCTCTCGCCACGCATCAACAAAATACAGGTTATGGTGTAATAACTGCGGTAGTTCACCTTTTACTCCAAGCGAAATCATCAAAGCTCCTGGACCCGGTTGTCGTTTATCCCAGTATGACTGCGGAAAACTTTGGTGGTCTGAGCTAAGAAGTTTGGTTTCTGTATGCTGAATATCAGCATTGGATACTACTGTATTAGCATGATATTCCGAGCCGTCCGATAAACGAACCCCTACAGCAGCCCTGTGTGAAACGAGTATAGACTCAACAGGTGACTCATAATGATAAGTGATATCATAAGAACTTCCTAAAAGCTTTATATCATCGACAAGCGACATCATGCCGAGCTTTGGGTAGAATACACCACTTCGATAGTCCAGATGGCTCATAAGGGTATATATCGCCGGTGCCTGAAACGGCGAACTTCCTAAAAATACCATATGATACTCAAGTAATTGCTGTAGACGCTGATCTTTGAAATACAACTTCACGTAGTTATCAAGTTTTTGAGCGACCAACATAAGCATTTGTGGAGAATTTTTAATCACCGGCCACGCTATAACGTCACGTAATGATAATAGGTTTGTGTATAGAAAATATTCAACGGCAACCTTATAGGCTAGAGAACTCTTACTTACATATCTTTGCAATTTTTTTCCTGCTCCAAGTTCAATTGATTCAAATAATTTTTTGTCATTATTAACATCACCTTGAATCGTTAACGAGGGGTTATTTTCAAAAAAAACTCTATAGCCAGGCGTCAACCGGACAAGATCTAGTCGCTGTTTTGATGATTCACCAAAAACTTTATAATAATTCTCAAATACTTCCGGCATTAGATACCACGATGGCCCGATATCAAACACATATCCGTCACTTTCAATAGCCGATACCCGACCACCAGCTGAAGCGTTTTTTTCAAATACATCGACCTTATAGCCTGCTTTTCCGAGCAAATTAGCCAACGCCATACCACCATAGCCGGCACCAATAATAATTGCAGTTTTTTTAGTCATCTTTTCACCTTTGCTTTGACAAGAAACATCACTTTTATGACATCAGGTACTCGCTTACGAGTTTTTAATAGTACGTCAACCGGGGTATCTCTAAGTATCTTTAATAAATGACGATAATAGTAATAGCTAGCCCGCACTGCCGAACGTGAATTACCAGGGAGTAAATTGATGGCATCGGATGCCGTAACGAAATCACGCTCAATATCGTCAATGATTTGTTGTTTAGAAGACTCGCTGAATGTATCGTAAGATACTCCTGGAAAATACCATCTGTTCAAAACAACCCAATCATCATGAATGTCTCGCAAAAAATTTACTTTCTGATACGCAGAACCAAGTGCTTGGGCACCAGGCGTTAATTTTTTATAAAGCTCTAGGTCATTCGCTACAAACAATTTAAGACACATCAGCCCTACAACCTCAGCTGATCCATAAATATATGTTCTATAGGTTGATTGATTAAATATGTTTTGCGTCAAATCCATCGCCATACTATCAAAAAAGGGGTTGATCAGCGTTTCATCTATCGAAAACCGTCTACACGTATCGCCAAATGCATGCAGTAACGGATTGTGTGAATAATTATTTGAAATAGCTTGATCAACCTGAATTCTCAAATCTGCTAATTGCTTTTTTGCATCTTCGCCTCGATAGCTGTCAACTATTTCGTCTGCTAGACGTACCATACCGTAAATTGCGTATATATAACGGCGTACAGACTGATCGAATAATCTACTACTTAAAGAGAATGATGTCGAGTAGCGTTTTGTATAGCGTTCTGAAAGATCGTAACTTAAACTAGTATAGGTTTCCATATTTACTTCTTCCGGGCCTCTATACGGGAAGTTAGTTCAACTAAAGCAGTTTTACGAAAACTATCTGGAATCTTATCAAGTTGTATTCTAGCTTGTTGTAAATATTCTAAAATTAGATTTTCAGTTTTTTGTTTAGCCCCCGATTCAACCATGTCTAGTTTTATCTTTTGCAACAACCCGTTCGTCGCTATTGACTTGCCAAAGTATTTAAAATTTTTAGCATGGCTTTCGTTCATTAATTGTTCATGGAAAGCAACCAGGGCAGTTCTTTTTCCTTCGCGCAAATCTGCAATATTTGATAATTTTCCAGTATCGACGATATCACCATATAAATCCAAAAGATCATCTTGCATCTGAAAGGCAATACCAATACTGGCTGCGTATTTTTCTAAAATCTCACAGATTTGACTATCTGTATCCTGACAGTATGCACCTACTAAAAGCGGACCAATGAAACTATAGCCCGCTGTCTTATAACGATAGATATCATTTGGATCAAACCCAATGTCATCAACAAAAGTTGCCTCAACATCCATCAGTTCGCCTCCGATTACCTCAAACACAGAAGATGCTAGTTGCTCAGCAATCAATCGTTTAGTATTCTCCGAATAATCTACCTTATACAATAGTCTGTAAGCTTCAGATAATAAGACGTCACCCGCCAGAATACCAGTGGAGTTAGCATAATGAGCAGCCCTATCAGTATTAACATAGTTACTGTAAACATCTCTGTAGATACCGCTTATATTCTTTTCACCGTGACGCACATCATCTTGATCTATTACATCATCATGAATTAACATTGCGACATGAACCAGCTCTTGAGCAACCGCTACAGGTAAAATTTTATCGTCAAAACCATCGTTACCAACAATCGTCAAATACGGCCTTATACGCTTGCCTCCAACCAAAACAATATGTTCTATCCGTGACCATAAAGCTTGATAAGTTGCATTAATCTGACCAGCCTCTTGTTTACGTATATATAACAAATTAGTCAGGTAATCGTCTATAATCGCCTTTGTTTCAGCTATCGAAATTGAACTGGGCATAGTATTTATTATACACATTATCAGATAGCAAATTCATCACTAATTGATAATTTTTTTCACGAATTTGTAGAAAGAATTTATTATAATATTGAAGATTGATATATTACTATGAAACTTAATGTAATATTTTAGATTAATTAAAAGATATCATGTGGATCAAGGAGTTTTATAAACTGTCGCTGATTGTGCAGTCCATTCATGGACAGAACGTAACCTCGTACTCGGTTCTGCCAAAATAGAACCATCCTCTCCCGTAACTGCAGAAGAAACAGTTAGATAATTTGCTTCGGGCTGATACAGAGCGATCGCTGGTGAATCTATAGACCAACGTTCGGCGAATGCTTGGTATTTGCTAAGCCTCAACTTAGAATCCATCCGACTCCGCGCACTGGATAATATATCATCAGCTATCGAGGATTTATAGTTTGCAAAGTTTAAACCCTCAGGCTTAGCTTGAGATGAATGCCAATAAGCATAAACATCCGGGTCAGCTCCAATTGATAACTCATTCAAGAAGACATCATATGACCTGGGTTGTACGAACTCACCGAATAACTCATCACGATCGACTAATTTTACTGAAGTTTTCACGCCAACTTGTTTCCATTGTTTCGTTATTAACGCAAGAATAGCTGGATAATCTCCTGTATCTGGCGCGACGATTTCAAGTTCAAGTTTTTGACCATCTTTTTGTCGTATGTCGTCCGACCCGACTATCCAGCCCAGTTGGTCTAATTTGTTTGCAGCTTTTCGCGTGTCATAACTCAACTGGAAGTTCCCAGACTGAACAAGAATTGGACCATCCATAAGAGCACCATTCCCATATAGAGCATCAGATATAATTGACCTGCGATTAGTTGCTTCCACTAGTGCTTGGCGCACTGTACTATCGGCCAGTATAGGACTTGAGGTATTAAATATTGCAAATACTCCATTATTTAGCTTCATATGGGTGTTTTTTATAAAAGGATTCTGTGATTGAACCGTTTGAATATCGGAAGCACTTAAACGAAAGGCTGCATTAACCTCACCAGTCAGAATACCCTTCTTGAGATATTCAGAAGACTTAAAGGTATGTATCTGGAAACGGCTAAGACGTACTGTTCCTCCATAGTATTTGTCGTTTTTTTCCATATGTATAACCATCCGATTAGTCGATGGGCTGATTATCTGAATTCTCTGAAATTTAAACGGACCACTACCAACAGGTATACGGCTAAAAGAATGCTCTCGTAATTTTGACGTAGTCACACCGTCTAAAATATGTTTCGGTAGAATACTGAACGTTAGAGCATGCGCAAACGGAGCATATACTGTCGGAGTCGTGATACGAATCTGCTTGTTGGTAATTTTTTCCACACTAACCCCAGCCCAACTCTTATATAAACTCGTTTTGGACCCTGGAGATTGCATCAGTTTTATAGTAAACAAAACATCCTCAATCGTTAACTTGCTACCATCATGCCAATATATATCATCACGTAAATTGATAGTGTATACTTTGCCATCATCGCTAACATCCCATGACTTAGCTGCGTCAGATCTTAGAGAATTATCACGATCGTAAGCTAAAAGTGATGAAAAAAGAAGTTTTTCGGCTGTCTTCTCTGGTTGTGTCGAAATATAGAGAGGGTTCAAAGTTTCTATTTCTCCCACCATACCTTCAGCATACACTCCACCATCCTGAGGCCCTTCTGTCATATATCCGGCCTGGAACCAACTCATTTGAAAAAACGTTAATCCGATTAGTAAGGCAGTCAATACTAACCATGAAATCATTCGTCGACTAACCGAATTAACGTTTGACCAACGTCGTAAAATAAATCGACGAGCATGTTTTACCGAGGCTGTTTCTAGCTTACGCGCTGTTCGCTTGAAAACACCTTTTTTAACACCTAACCTAGTAAAACTTCGCCAGCTGGTATTTTTAGTATGATTTTTTTCATCAAGCGCCATAGGATTATCGCTAAATTGCTTTCTGTTAAGCTAAAATAAGATTGACTAATATTGATAACACAAATATTATCGCTATTACCACTGTCGCCTCAAACAAGCTCTTATCTACACCACGTCGAGTGGTAAAAAGCTCACCCGAACTACCGAAACCAGCACCCAGGCTAGCACCGCGGGCCTGTAATAATATAAACAGCATCAATAGTATCCCTGAAACAATTGTTACTATCTGAAGTATATATGCGATACTCATGACTGTATTAACTCCCTGTTATTATCTAACCTATAATCCATTATACCCGTAATTATATAATTAATCATACTTATTAACATACCTGTCAGGACAGCTCCCCAGAAACTTACTTCAAGACCCGGTACCAATTTAAGAGCAACATAGACCATGAGGCCGTTGATTATCAGCATAAAAAGCCCCAAAGTTAGTAAAATAGCCGGTAGCGACAGTACGGCCACAAGGGGTTTTAAAAATGTGTTTACTAGCGATAGTACCAAACCAGCTAACAAAAAAGTTGCTGTAGTTGCTTCATTCTCCACGAAACTACCACTTAATAATCGTGACGCAACCCAAAGCCCAAGACTAATCATTAGCCATCTTAAAACAAAAAACTTGAACTGCTTACGCATCGTTGTTATTAGTATACCATTTAATTGATTTTATGACTCGGGCTATAGATATAATCATAAATTTTTTGCCCAGTTTTTAAGCCAACAACTTGCTGTAGTTCGTCTAATGATGCTTTTTTTACACCATTAATACTACCAAATTTTTTTATAAGTTTTTTTCTAATTACATCACCAACACCTGGTATATCCTCAAGACGACTTTTTAGCTGACCACTACGTCGCAAAGTCTCATGATAACTGACTGCGAATCGGTGCGACTCATCACGAACCCGCTGGAACAACTTTGTAATATCGCTATAACGACTATTATTTCCACCGCGAAGGTTTTTGGAATGTGTGCCCGCATTCAATTGACCAACATGCAGATTCACGAAGTAGTATTCATTTTCTAGCCTAACAAAAACTCCTGGCTCTGGATGAATTTTAAGCTCATCTAAATATCTAATTTTTACGTTTGAACGAAGCCTATGCACGACAACCTCTTCGTTACGTTTTGATATGCTGATAGCTGGAATTTTTAAACCATAATTATCTAATACATCTACAGCAACTTGCAGCTGTTGGCTACCACCATCTATCAATATCAAATCAGGCAAACCCCAAGCTTTACAATTTTTTTCACTAAAGCGTCGCTGCAAAGCCTCACGCATACTAGCGTAATCATCATTGATCTGTTTGGACATTTTAAATTTACGATAGCGCGCTCGATCACTAACCCCATTCGTAAATACCACCATGCTGGCTACAACATTCGTACCACTTAGATGCGAGATATCATAGCCCTCAATTCTTGCTGGCGGATTATCTAGACCTAGAAGATTTGCTAAATCAGTTAATGCTTGATCCTTAGATAAATCTAAAAATTCTTTATCCGAAAATACAATTTGTTTGCCTAGTTCCTTAAGATACCTCAACTGGTTACGTATCTGGGCTGCTTTTTCAAATTCCTGCTCTGTGGCTGCCTGATGCATTTCTTTTTCAAGTTCTTTAACTATACTTCGCTTTTTGCCTTCAATAACCGCAATCAAACGACGTAAATTTACTCTATAATTTTCGACTGAGGTCTTACCGCTTTCAAGACCAGGGTCAAGCCCTAGATAATACTGCAGACTAGCTCTTTTCTGTCTACCAACTTGTTTAGTCGCATAGGGAAATATTCGTCTCAGTAATCTTAAGGCTTGGCGTACATTGTAAAGTGAAAAATATGGCCCAAAATAACGTGCTCCATCATCTTGTGGTTGTCTAGTTGTGCTTACCGTTGGATAATCACTGTCGATATCGATTCTTATATAACTCAAAGATTTGTCGTCTCGTAATAATATATTGTATGGTGGCATATATCGTCGCACCATCTCGGCTTCTAAAAATAAAGCTTCAATTTCACTATCAACCACCATCCAGTCCGTATCGGCAATGTTTGAAATCAACTGTTCGGTTTTGAGATCACGAGTTCTCGATGCTTGAAAATATTGTCTGACTCGATTACGTAAATTAGCCGCTTTGCCGACATAGATAACATCACCTGTAGCGTTTTTATGAAAATAAATACCGGGTTCTTTCGGCAATTCCTTGAGTTTATTCTCTAGATCGTGATTCATATGACTATTATATCGCCTTAACAGCTAGTCACTACTGTGTCAAACCGATTTTATTATATATAGATACTTTCGCCATCTGTGCCACGTGTACTATATGTTTATTAATACTATCGAACAAAAATTAATCATCTTTCCTAAAATAGCCGGCTATCCCACACATATATAATCCTTTTGTTGTCTTTCCATTCGCAAGCTATTATACCGCACTTTAGGTTGTTTTTTAGTTATTGTAAATAATTTACAATAAGAAATTTTTCTATTCAACATTCGTACGTCCAAAGGCTATCAAGCCGCGCTCACCAACAGCTAATTTACTATAACGAATCTGCATAATCGAATCCTTGGTCTCGTTACCACCTATAGTTATAAGCTTATCGCCTTCTACGCCAAGTACTAGCGCCACATGTTCCGAGCTATTCGAATCAGCAGTATCGCCCTCATAAAATGCCACGTCACCTAACTTTGGAACATAATCACCCACTACGAAATACGCATCATACTGACGGTAGTAGTCACGGAGCGTACTGACTCCAGGTATACGCCAATAGCCAGTTGTTGGGTGTTCGTACGGTATACCGGCTTCGTCACGTACCCAGCTAATAAAATCGGCACACCACGGCTCCTTAATTCCTTCAGTATAAGCCATGACTGATTCATCGTAGCCTGTCGGGTGCTTAGCATATTCGCTCTTAATAATAGTGACTAAGGTTTTTTGGACCGCAGTAAGTTTAGATTCATCTATCAGTGGAAACGGTCGATAATTAATATTTGGTAATTTAGTCTCTACTGATTGTTTAGCGATAATCAGCTGAGTTAAGCTTGCTTGTCCTGTTTTGCTATTGTTATTTGACCCACTGAATGGTAGCGCTCCTCCAACGACGAATATTGTTACTAAGAGGATTGGCGTGAAACGCGCAGATTGACGATAATTAGCTTGGCTAATATTTGATACGGCCGACTTTCGGTCGACAGAAATAGTCCGGTCATGACGATTCGTGAATTGTTGTGGCATTTTTTGTTTTTTCTTGAGGATTATCAATGATAAGTATACAACAAACCTAACAATTGATGAAATACATAATAATCGTACTAGGAATAGTCAGATTGGTTACACTATTCAACGTTAAAATGTTAATATAATACGCACTATGAACGTCTCATTTTGAACGTTCCACTATTCACGCAGATGTTCGAACAAGCCGAACCAATAGCGATATCTTTCCTAGATACGTCATGTTAAAGCTAAATACGAAAGGATCTTTTCTTGGCAAAGACAAAGCATAAAACTCAGAAAGTTGTACGGGTCGCCGACACAGTCAAACTATATTGGCAACAGATTAGACAATACAAAATTAGTTTTTTTATTATGCTGATATTTATACCGATCTCCGCTGTTTTACTAGACACAATAGTTCCCTACTACCTTTCAAGAGCTATCGGTTCGCTGGCCCAAGCAGGCTCACCTGAGCTCTCACAATTCATCATCAACGCGACTATCGCTGCAATGGGCGGTGTCATTCTCAATATTATTGGTTTTCAAGTAATGATTCGACACGAGAGTAGTGTCAGGAAAAATTTACTCCACGATACTATGCAACAGCTACTAGCTAAAGATGCTAGTTTCTTTGCCAATCAAAAAATCGGATCTCTAACGAGTAAATTTATTGATTTTATGAACGGCCACGCTGAATTGCAGGATCTATTTATTATCCGCAGCCTCAATCTAGGTATTGGTATTATCACTGGTGTTATCCTCATATCTTTCCAAGCTCCCGTACTGTCTATGATTATCCTAGGTCTACTAATGTTTTTGATACTACAGATAAAAATTAGCCGCAATTTACGTTCTCACCTACGAGATCAACGCAAAAAGCTCATAAACGAAATAAATGGCATGAGCGCCGACACAATCACCAACAATTTTACTGTTAAGACCTTCGCTAAAGAACGTTATGAGATAAAAGAAATCGACAAACTCAGCGACAAATTTAAAAAAGCCTATCGAGCGGATTTTCGTTGGTTATCAATTGAGAGCTCGAGTCGGATCGCCCTAATGAATATCGTACAGATAGTTGCTATTTTGATTATCGCTTCTATGTTAGCCGAAAACGTAATCGAACTTGGCATCGCTATATTCGCACTTACCTACCTACAACGACTTGCTGGTAATCTGTTTGTCCTCGGAGAAATATTGAACGGTTATGACCGTATATTTCTCCGCACGACTCCTATGGCCGAAATACTTATGGAAAAACCCCAGCTAATCGATGTTCCCAACGCCAAAAAACTAAGTGTTACACAAGGAGCAATTGAACTTCAAAATATCACCTATGCCTACGCTGACAACAAAGATTCGAAAGTACTACAAAATTTATCCCTCTCTATTCCACCAAACAACAAGGTCGGTCTGATTGGTACTTCCGGAGCCGGCAAAACAACTATCACGAAATTACTGTTGCGATTTGACGACGTGAATGATGGAAAAATTTTGATCGATGAACAGGATATCGCAAAAGTAACCCAAGCTAGCTTGCGCGAAAACATAGCCTACGTACCACAGGAGCCTCTGCTTTTCCATCGATCGCTCCGTGAAAATATAGCTTATGCTCGACCTGGTGCAACAGATCAAGAAGTCTATGAGGCGGCTGTCAAAGCTTACGCTCTAGAATTTATCGAAGCTTTGCCACAAGGTCTTGACACAATCGTCGGTGAGCGTGGTGTCAAACTTAGTGGCGGACAACGACAACGAGTGGCTATAGCCAGAGCAATTTTGAAAAACGCACCGATTTTAATTCTCGATGAAGCTACGAGCGCGCTTGATAGTGATAGCGAAAAACTCATACAATACGCTCTGGCAAAGTTAATGCAAGGCCGCACCAGTATAGTTATTGCGCATCGCCTTAGTACTATCGCAAAACTTGATCGTATAGTCGTTCTAGACAACGGTCAAATTATTGAAGATGGCACCCACAAACAGCTTATAGACAAAAATGGTATTTACGCCAAGCTCTGGAAGCATCAATCTGGCGGATTCTTAGAAGATAATCAAGCAGAGGAAGATTAGTTACTGAACTTAGTTTGACTGTTTGTCTTCGGTTGGCTGTTCTTCATCTACTGGAACTTCAGCACCATTCTCGGCTTCAACTTCGCTAACATCTTCAGCACTACCGGCTGAAGCATTGTTGGCAGCTTCTAGCGCAGCTGGTTCCCAGACACTAGCAATCTGTAGATCAAAAATAGTTGGTTTTTCTTCTTCGCCTTCATCGTCTTCATCTTCACGACCATCGTTATGATCAACTAACTCAACATTATCGGGCAGTTTTATATCACTGACAAGCACACGCTCGCCGGCTTCTTTGAGATAACGAATATCAACTTCCAGTGCGTCGGGCATTTCGAGAGGCAACGCCTTAACTTCAAGAGTGTCAATGTTCTGGAGTATAATCAATCCAGCTTTTTCAGCTTCTGATTCGCCTTCACCGATTAATCGTACCGGCACTTCAGCCTCGATAGTTTTGTTCTGATTAACAGCGTGAAAAGCCACGTGATCTATGCTATTCTTCGACGGGTTAAAGCTAATTTCTTTAACCATAGCAATACGTTTTTTTTCATCAATCGTAAGATGAACTGGTGTATGTTTACCAGCAGTACGTACAACCTTTTCGAGCTCGTTGTATGAAGCCTGTGCTGGTTTCGGGTCCATACCTGGACCATAGATCACAATCGGGACTAAGCCATCACGACGTAATTCTTTGACTTTCTTACCATAGACAGTGCGCTCTTGCACCTTGAGTGTAATTTTATCTCCCATCTCTTTCCCTTTCTTAGGATACTTGTTCGGAGTTAGTTAATTGTTTATATATTATAGCAAATAAACTGCTATAATTAAACCCCGTGGAAGCTTTAATACATTTCATAACTGGTTTTGGAATTTTTGCTATACTGTTCGTAATTTTTGCCGAATCTGGCTTGCTGGTTGGTTTTTTTCTACCTGGCGACAGTCTGCTTTTCACATCTGGCTTCCTAGTTCAACAAGCTGAACAAGGATCAACGTTTGGTATCAATGTAAATATCCATCTGTTTGTAATTTTGCTGTTTTTAGCTGCTGTATTGGGCGATAATACGGGTTACGCTTTCGGACACCGAGTTGGTCGTAAGTTATTCGAGCGTCCGAATTCAAAATTCTTTAAAAAACATCATCTCGAACAAGCAGAGAGCTTTTACCAAAAATATGGTGGTAAAGCAATCGTACTAGCTCGTTTCGTACCGATCGTCCGAACTTTTGCGCCCATAGTTGCCGGTGCTAGCAAAATGCACTATCGAAAATTTTTGGCATACAACATTGTCGGTGGGCTACTCTGGACAACACTGTTTACCTATCTAGGATACTATGTCGGCAAGGAATTAACTGACATGGGTATAAATATCGAAATCATTGCCATAATTATTATATTGCTATCAGTTGCTCCGATGTTTATCCACGCATTATCCGACCAAGCCAGACGTGAAAAAATCTGGTCCGGTACTAAGCATCAGCTAAAGATATTGTTTAAGAAAAAATAATCGATAAATATTTAGCTTATCTGAAAAAACTACAATTCTACAGAACACTTTTCAAATATTGTCCGGTATAGCTTGTTTTGTTTTGAATAATTTCTTCTGGTTTACCGCTAGCGACTATCGTACCACCGCCGTCACCACCTTCTGGACCCATATCGATTATGTGGTCGGCACATTTTATTACATCCAGATTGTGTTCGATAATAATCATACTGTTACCGGTATCAACGAGTGCCTGTAGCACGTAGAGCAATTTTTTTACATCGGCGGCGTGTAGACCTGTCGTCGGCTCATCTAGTATGTAAAGAGTTTTTCCAGTTGGACGTCGTGAGAGTTCGGTCGCAAGTTTGATACGCTGAGCTTCTCCACCGCTGAACGTAGTAGCTGGTTGACCAAGCATGATGTAACCTAACCCAACTTCAACGAGTGTGTCCATTTTGCGCTTAATAGATGGTTGATTTTCGAAAAACTCCGCCGCTTGCTCTACTGTCATTGCCAAAATATCTGAAATTGTTTTGCCTTTAAATTTGATTTCTAGCGCTTCACGGTTATAACGCTTACCATGACAGACTTCACATTGTACATAGACATCCGGTAGAAAATGCATTTCAATTTTGATGACACCATCACCCTGACAATTTTCACACCGGCCACCTTTGACGTTAAAACTAAACCGTCCAGCTTTGTAGCCACGCAGTTCGGACTCTGGTGTGCTCGCAAACAACTCACGTATTGCAGTAAAAACACCCGTATAAGTTGCAGGATTAGATCGAGGCGTACGACCGATTGGTGACTGATCAATCATAATTACTTTGTCGAGTTGTTTGATACCTTCAATCTTATCGTGCTTTCCAGCTACATCATGAGCACGATGTAGCTGAGCAGCTAGTTCTTTGGCTAAAATATCGTTTACAAGCGTCGACTTACCCGACCCACTAACTCCAGTCACTATAGTCATTAAGCCAAGCGGAAAAACAGCTTCGATATTTTTGAGATTATGTTCATTAGCACCTATGACCTTAAGTACTTGACCGTTTCCTTTACGTCGTTTTTTTGGAATTTCAATCTTGAGATTACCGTTTAGGTACTGACCAGTAATACTATTTGAATTTAGCGCAACTTCTTCGGGTGTACCGATAGCACAAACTTCACCACCATGCACCCCTGCGCCGGGGCCTATGTCCACTAGATAATCGGCAGATCGAATAGTATCTTCATCGTGCTCTACTACTAAAACTGTATTGCCAAGATCGCGTAAATGCCGTAGTGTAGCAATCAGTCGGCCGTTATCGCGCTGATGTAGGCCAATCGAGGGCTCGTCAAGTACGTACAAAACTCCCTGCAAACCAGAACCAATCTGCGTCGCTAGTCTGATACGCTGTGCTTCACCACCCGAAAGCGTGTTGGCAGCTCGCGACAGGCTAAGGTACCCTAACCCAACGTTATTCATAAAACCTAGCCGCGCCATAATCTCTTTAATAATCTGCTCGGCAATTGCTGCATCTTTTTCACTTAGTCGTACGTCATTAACTAGCATCTCTAGTGCATCCTCGACACTCAGGTCGCACATGTCCATAATACTCATATTTTGCACCGTAACTGCCAGTACCTCAGGTTTTAGTCGTCGGCCTTTACATGTATAGCATGGGCGTTCGCGCATAAATCTTTCGATATCACGGCGCATAAAATCACTATCCGTTTCTTTCCAACGGCGTTCTAGATTTGGAATAACTCCTTCATATGTAGAATCGTAATACCGATTACCGCTCAAACTCACTCGGAACTTTTGATCACCGGTTCCATAAAGAATTTTCTGCAGATCTACATCTGACAAATCACGAACTGGGACATGTAGCGAAAATCCATGAGCTTCACCTACCTCAGCTAGTTTTTTCATCCACCATGAGTCAGTATTCACTCGGTTATATGGACGAATAGCCCCTTCGGCAATAGTGAGACTAGAGTTAAATACTAAATCAGGATCAACCTCGAGTCTTGAGCCCAAGCCAGTACAGACTGGGCAAGCCCCTTGCGGTGCATTAAAACTAAACAACCGAGGCTCGAGCTCGGGTATAACGATGTCTGGGTGATCTACGCAGGCGTAACGTTCAGAGTACATATGAGATTCCTCAGTTTCAGCGTCTAACACCATCATAGTACCAGCAGCTAACTCTAGAGCTTGTTCGACTGACTGAGTTAGCCGACCTAGCGATTCCAGGTTGTTCACCAGACGATCAACTACAATTTCTATAGTATGTTTATAGTTTTTATCGATATCTTCAGGCCATTCGTCTAGAGAATAGATTACACCATCAAGCCGGGCCCTTACGAAACCCATCCGACTATATTGCTCTGGAATATGTCGAAATTCGCCTTTTTTATCACTAACAACTGGCGCTAATATCATCAGACGATGTTCGTCGTGTGATGCAATCTCGTCGACAATTGCCTGTGAAGTACGCCTTACTACCGGCTTACCATCGATTGGGCAATGCGGTATACCAATCCGAGCAAAAAGCAATCGCAAATAGTCGTAGATTTCAGTCACAGTAGCTACTGTCGATCGTGGATTGCGGCTTGTTGATTTTTGATCAATTGAAATCGCTGGGCTTAAACCTTCTATGCTATCGACATCCGGCTTATCCATGATACCCAAAAATTGACGAGCATAGCTACTCAAGCTTTCAACATATCGCCTCTGCCCTTCGGCATAAATAGTATCAAAAGCTAGGCTGGATTTACCTGAACCAGACAAGCCAGTTATGACCACCAACTTATCGCGCGGTATCTCAACATTTATATTTTTGAGATTATTTGCCCGTGCACCTGTAACCCTAATTGAATTTGACATCCTAGCTATTATACGCTATTTTACGTTCAAATTCTAAGCTTTGGGATGACGATAAATCCACTTGCGGGTTAATTTTTCAATCTCTTGGCGTTTAAAATAACCTATGACAGTCGCTAAAACAAACAAAGACGACACTATAATTACAAGTGTATAGTTCGAATCTGCCAAACCAGCCCCGACAAAAGCCGCTACGAGATAACCCGGTAATCTACCAACAAACGATACAACCATAAGAGTTTTTATTGGAAGCTTACTAAGACCAGCTAAATAACATATGATATCGTCTGGCAACACTGGAATCAAAAATATCAGGAAAAAAACCAACACGCCGGCTCTATGTGCCAAATAATCTAACTTTTTTAAAGTTTCTTCCTTAACTAAGCGTTCGACGAACGGTCGACCCAGACGACGCGACAACACCAGAACCGTAAGAGTACCTAACATCGCACCAATCATAGAATAAAGCGTGCCTAGCCATGGCCCAAACATCGTCCCAGCTAACACGCTTGCCACTGTACCTGGTATAGGAGCGAGAAGTAATTGCAAATACTGAATGATTATCAAAATCAGCGGCCCCCAAGGCCCTGCGTCTTTTACGAGATCCCGTAATTTCGAAGGATCAACAGCAATTTCGCTTAAAAAATCCCAATATTGCACCACTGCAAACACTATTACTCCGATAAACAAAATTGTTCCGACAATCACCCACGGAGAAATACGCTGCTCTAGCTGCTCAGACTGTTGCTTTTCCACAACCATAGTATACGTGTAATGTTACCTATCGCCAAAGCCCAACGACAAATTAGAGTCGAAAGTTAGTTACGGTTAGTTATTTATGTTATAGTTATTGACTTATATATTGTTTTGTGGTAATATAAGAAGATGAAACGTGTTGCTATATTTAGTACTGCCTTTTTAGTATTAATTTTGCTGTTACTACCAAGTTTACTTGATAACCTATTTATATTTATCTTAGTTGGTAGACTACCATATAGCGAAGTATATCTGCCACTTGAGGCTATGTTTATGATCTACATGGCTCTGATCGCTTTAGGTGTTATCTTAATCATGCATCTTGGCAATGAAGCTAAAGACCAACATATGACGATAGCGATCGGTACCAGCCCAAATGATAGCAAAGGAAAAAAGCAAAAAAACCCCAACGCCAATCAGAAATCTAGTCCCGAAACGACAATGTCTCGCAAAACTAAAAGACCTAAATCCAAAAGTACTCGTCGTCAATCCGTCGTCAAAGCCTAAGTGTCTAATCTTCACCAGACGGAGCTATACTCTCCGCCCAGAGTTGCAGTTCTTCGAGCACATAAGTATCTTTCGATGACTCCGCTAGCTTGGTTAGTGTCTGTAAATAGCCGGGTAATTCGGCAGATATTTTCATAGCTCGGTATTTTTCCCAAGCCAAATGTTCGTCTTCGCTCAAACTGTCAGAAAACCACCTAGCTTTATAGCGTAGCAACAATTCACTCATGCGTACGTCGATAAAATTCGGGTGAAAATCTGCCAAATCATTAGCCGATGCCTTCCGCACTGCGTCCATATAGATTTTATCTTTGTCGGGAATAAAGCTATCGTATAGTTGGTTCTCGACGTCGGTTGATTTGTCATAGGGCTCGCGCATCTCGTATGCCGTTCGTACCGCCTCGCCAAATGTTGGATTCTGTTGTAATGCTTGAAGGTTTTTTTGAATTAACTCCATCGAAATATGCAATCGTTCTTGTGAGATAGTATCAAGCACTCCTAGAGGAGCTACCGCTGGGCATTTGTTATACGTTAGTTCTTTGACTGGTAACGGCGTAAAACTATCCTGCATTCTAGTTCGTTTGTCAGCCAGCAGAATACTAGCTAGAGCTTGTGGTGAGGCGCTAGCGAATTGAGTAGGATCGAAGCGTAAATCATAGACAATTACTGAATTCGGACGTGTCCCCGGCGCTATCGGGTAAGCAACAGTCGTGAACTGATGTTCTGGGCCATAACGACCCGAAGAATATACAAACGGCTGTGGTGAATTGAGATTAACAAGCTTGGCTACTTCGTTTTTGCCACGTAGACTAAACATATAATCAAAAAGTTTAGGCTGTTTTTGGTGCAATAACTGTGCCATGGCTATAAGTGCCTCGACGTCGCTCAGAGCATCGTGAGCTTTAGTATGTAGCAGATTATTAGCCTTAGCCACAAGTTCCAAGCGGTTAGTGGCCTTGCCGTTGTTGTCGACTGGCCACTCGATGCCATCCGGCCGGAGGGCTCGCGTCAGACGTACCACGTCAAGCATATCCCAACGACCACGACCTTCGCTCCACGCCCATTCATACGGATCATAAAAATTTCGCCACAGGGTATGCCGCACGAATTCGTCGTCAAACCGCACGTTGTTATAACCTACCGCGATTGTACTAGATGTAAAGATTTCTTGGATCAATAACTTAGCAAATTCCGGCTCACTCATACCATCTGCTAAAGTTGCTTGTGGGGTTATACCGGTTACGGTGATAGCGAATGGTTCGGGCAATATGTCATCGCTCAGCTTCACAAGTACATTTACTGGATCACCAATCGGTTTCAGATTAGCATCGGTCCGCTGGCCGGCAAACTGCATAATCCGTTGCGTTCGAGCATTCAAGCCGCTAGTTTCAAGGTCATAGAAGAAAAAAGTATGCGCCATATCTACCTACTATAACAAAAAATCCCAGCCTGTGCTGGGCTGGGTTAAACACGTCGGATAGAAGCAATACCGTTGGGGCACATTAACACCATTGGTTAATGTGCCCCCTGCACAGACAGGACTCAGCTTAACGCCCGGTTAAGGCCGCTCCGCATTGCGGACTCAGCTTATCCATATTCAGTTATTGAGTGTGGATTCAGAGCGATTTCTAGGGGCGTCACGAGACGAAGCGAGTGTCTACTTGTTCATACACATATAGGCTTTTAGGTGCCACGATGTGCCATGCCTGAAGTAGTGAGCAAGCTAACCCCATTTACAAAACAGCCGTTAACCTAGGCCAGAGGTGAACCACGGGCGTTACCCGCTGGATTCACCTTTCAATGCCGACGATGTAAATCACGGCTCTCCTTCCGCTTTGTCTGATCGGCGCATCGTGCGTCGGCATTGACGCGGGGCAATGGCGAGCCCCTAGTACGGGACCTTCATGCGATATGCATCACCTTTCATGATCAATGAAACGACAGGCACATCGGCCTCTCATGCCGTTTCTAGCAGGATCCTCCTGCAATAGGGCAACAGGTTTCTTTGTCGCATACAAACCACGATAGGTTATGAGCTGTATGCGACAAAGAACAGTGTTCTATCCGACATGTCAATGGTCTCTTTAGCGAGGAGTAAATAAAACTCAACATCACTAAGATACTGTCAGTATATCACATTGTTGCATATTTGTCTATACTTATAACGTAATTCCAACTATTATTAACAATTAATCTCATATCTATCCCTGTATATATTATATAAAATTCTTATATTCAAAAATACGCACGTGGTGTATAATGTATACATAACCAAATTGGGAGTATGAAATTATGAAAACTAAACAAGCTGTCAATGTTGCCCTAGGAGTAATCGGTCGGAATGGTATGAGTGGAGTCGTGTGTGAGGCGACTTCTCTACCAACAGCATTAAAGGTTGCTGGGCTCGGTAACCTCACCCATGACACCCTAGACCGCGTTGCAGCCGAACTGCGCCGTCAAGGGCTATTAGAGATATCAAAACGCGACAAAAAACACTTACTTTTACAACTCTCAGTCAAAGGTATCCATCGTTTGCAACGTTCTGAAATCGGTGCGGTTACTATACCAGAACCCACCTTATGGGACAAAAAATGGCGTATGGTTACCTATGACATCCCCGCTACATATAGCATAAAACGTCGCCTCTTTACTACTGAACTCCGTCGGTTGGGTTTCGCGATGGTACGTGAAAGCGTATGGTTTCACCCACACCCATGTTTCGATCAACTAGACGAGCTGGTCCGTTATTGCGGTATTGTACCCTATGTGACATTCGCGGAAATATCTAGATTAGATAAAACTACTTTGGAAAAACTCAAGCGACATTACCCCGAAATATAGATTGAAACACAAGTAGATTTTAGATTATAGATTATGGATTTTAGAAAAGAAAATACAGTATATACTACAGTATAGAACCCAAAATCCATTATCTACTTTGCGACCTACATTTATTGTTCGGTCAGTGTAAACGTCTTACCAGCAATTTCTATAGTACTACCACCCTTCGCGCCCTGACGTAACAACTCATGTGTCACCCCTAGTTTACGCATAATATCACGTAGTCGCGCGAGACCATGATAGCTTTCTGTATCTGTACGACGAGCGAACTTCTCAATCTTAGCGCCACTAACAACGAACTTATTGTCTCTTCGCTCTATTTCCCAACCGGAATCTATACAACCCTGGTCTAGCGAAATTACCGGTAAAGTCTCGACCTCTTCTACGTCTTCGGCTGCTTCTTCCTGACGAGTGGATTCAACTTGTTTTAAGAGAGCTCGTAGTACTGGAAGTATGCCTAAATGTGCTTGAGCTGACAGAGCGAATACCTGAACGTCAGAATCTACTGCTGACTTCAGAGAATCAATTTGCATCTGAAGTATTTCCGGGTCTAGACCCTCAATTTTTGTTAGAGCCACTATTTCCGGAAGATTAGCAATCGATTCACCGTATTGCTCGAGTTCTTTTCTAATAGTTTTGTATGCAATAGATGGATCGTCTTGGTAAGCGTCTATCAGGTGCAATATAACCACTGTGCGCTCTATATGACGTAAAAATGCGTCGCCTAACCCTTTGCCTTCAGATGCTCCCTCAATCAATCCGGGTATATCAGCTATAAGTAGTCCCGTACCGTTGACATCGGCTACGCCAAGATTTGGTGTCAGAGTCGTAAATGCGTAGTCGCCAATCTCTGGTCGAGCATTTGAAACTACACTCAAAAAAGTGGATTTACCAGCATTTGGCATACCGACAAGCCCGACATCCGCTAACAATTTAAGCTCTAGATTCGCCTCAAACGCCTCGCCGTCTTCACCAAGCTCAGCTACACGGGGAGCTTGACGAGTCGAGCTCTTAAAATGAGCGTTACCAAAACCGCCGTCACCACCACGGGCCACCACAACAGGCTCCCCGCCAGTCACTAGATCTGCCACTAGTACACCATCACGCATTACAACCGTACCAACCGGAACCTTAACCTGAATATCCTGACCGTTACGTCCATGTTTGTTCTGCTTGCCCCCGGTTTGACCGTCTTGAGCTTTAATCTCTTGTTTCATTCGAAAATCAACTAAAGTGTTCGTGTTGTCGTCGGCCACAAATACCACGTTGCCACCCTTGCCGCCATTACCACCATCGGGACCACCTTTGTCGATAAATTTTTCATGACGAAAACTAACCGCGCCATCACCACCACGGCCAGCCACTACACGTACTATAGCTGTATCTGCAAACATATAGGATAAGTATACAGTATTTTACGGATTAGAGGTGAGTAACTGTTTTCTAGTGTATAAAGTTGTAGCTAGCGGCCTGTCCAGCAGTCAATGTTCGGCCCGATACAACATTCCAACCAGCGTAGTTCATCTCGCTGATACGAAAGCTACCATCTTCAAAGATTTGTTCGACTACAGCCACGTGACCATAACCGCCACCACTTTGCATAACAGCACCGACAGTTGGAGTATTGTCTACTTGATAGCCAGCCGATCGGGCAGCGTAAGCCCATGTAGCTGCATGACCCCATAAACTACCGATCGGCATGCCTAATTCGGCACGTCGATTATATGCATACCAAGTACAGTAGCCATAACTGTAACGGTTACCAGACTGCATAGTGTAGTTAGAATTGTATAGACTAGTCGAAGACACACTCGTGCCACTAACTGGTCGTGGGGCAACATATCCTGGGCGCTCATTTTCTGGCAAAACACCGCCTGGTATTATCAATCTGGCGTTAGGCGATAGGCCTGTCAACTCAAGATCATTCTGGCTAATTATCCTCGTAGGATCAGACTGATATTTTTGAGCTAAAGCTTCGAGAGTGTCACCGTCTTTAGTCGTATAAACAACACCGTCGACAGGAGGAATTATTAAATCTTTATCTGGCGTCAAAGCATCACTAGCCAAGTTGTTTGCCCAGCGAATTGTTTCAGCCGAAACACTATATTTGTCGGCTACAGCATTTACTGTATCTCCAGCAATAGTTTTATAAGTTTCAAATCCCCGAGTAGCGGCAACTTCAAATACTTGTGGTTTAGTAACAGCCGATTCACTAGCAGTTTGTGCTAAATCGCTCTGAACACTCAATGTCATAAACTGAGAAAAAACTTCCGTAGACACGGTAAGATCTGCGTTCTCAGCAACTTTTGAAGCCAAATTTACGACTGATATCTGGTCCACTGATGGTTTAGCAATATCAGCAATCTGCTGGGTTTCAAATAAGTTAGCGTTAGTTGTTTTATTATCAGAAACATCAACCGGTGATTTATATCCGGAAGATGCAATAATTGCGACGATGAACAGTACTGAAGCGTAAATAGAGGTTCGACCTAGCCTATTCAATAAGACTGTCGAGGCTCTCGTTCTAATTTCTTTTTTGGCCGTGAAGCCAGAAGGTAAACTACGAATGTCTTACTCCTTGGGTAACAAACTGTGTCTGAAACCAAGCGTTCGATAATCATCTTGCTTCCCGCAATTACTGGGGAAAAGAGAGCTGCCGACCATTGCTTGTTAGTTATTATCTAAAAAATGTGTAAAGCTCTCGTGCGATTTTCTCTAACGATCACCGTCAATCAGTTGAACCGTATGTAAAACATTGGTTTCACTATTAACAGAGATAGGTCTATATTATCAAACATTGACATTTTAGTCAATATGTTAAGAAAAATAGTCTATTGACAAAGCGTCGTACAATAATCCGCTACATTGGCGTCGTGCTCGTCTTCGGTGCGAGCAAAATAAGTCCGCCCATCATCACCGGCAACAAAATACAAATAATCACCTGCAGAAGGAAAAGCGACAGCCTGAAGAGCAGTATAATTCATATTCGATATCGGACCAGGGGGAAGTCCTGGATATTTGCGTGTATTATATGGCGATTCTAGGTCTACGCTTGGCGCTACGTCCATTTTTTTGGCAGCATACATATAAGTTACGTCTGAACCAAGCACCATGTTAGACTTGAGACGACTTAGAAATACCTGAGCTACTTGTTTCTGTACGGCCTCATCGTTAACTTCTTGCTGGACTATCGAAGCTAAGGTGATTGCCTGATGCAGATTTAAACCATGACTAGCAAAAGCCTCAGGTAGCTTATCGCGCTGCATACGACCGTAGAGTTCATTAAACGTTCGCTCAAAAACATCACTCAGTGTTTGATCGGCACTCATCTGATAAGTTTCTGGAAAAATATATCCCTCAAGTGATGCCTCGGCCGGTTTGTTTCGTAATAATTCTGAATTATAGCTGAATTTATAGGCTGTATTGATTTCTGCGCTTGTAAAACCTTGAGCAGCTAAACTATGCTCGATGTCTGGGTCAGATAACTCTTCGAGTGTTAGCCCAGGAGCTATCATCACGACATAAATACCCTTTTCGCCTGATACTAACTTCTGAATAATAGCCTCAACCGATTGTTTACTGGAAATAACATATCCGCCAGCTTGGATGTTTGGATAAGCCCGTATAGACCTTGCGTACCATTCAAAAGTTAGAGCACTTCGTACCAATTTATGATCTTCCAGATTTCGAGCGATCGATTCTAGAGACTCCCCCGGAGCTATAGTGATATGTTGATCTATTATGTTACCCCCCCTAGGTTGGAGCGTCCACCAGAAATACGTTCCCGATACGCTAGCCGCAACTATCAGGATAGATACAACTAAAATTATTGTACGAAAAATCGTCTTTCTAGGTCTAGGCACTTTGTTGTCTATGGTAGGTCCTTGGGTTGCTACCAACGGCTCCTGGATACTGTTATCGCTAGTAGGTACCACAGACTGCTCGTGTGGCAAGGCTGTAGTTAACGGACTAGGTAGTACCGTAGGCTGCTGAGGCGGTTTAATATCCATAATTAGTACCCAAATAATCTTGGAGAATAATAGTTGCAGCTTCGCTATCGATGTCAGCTTTTTCGTATGGCTTTTCACGCAGTTTCAAACGTTCTTCAGCCACAACGGACGTCAAGGACTCATCCTGAAACTCCACTGAAAGCCTAAATTGTCTCAGCTGAGTAGCGAAATCATGGGCTATCGCGGTCTGTTGGGTTTTAAAACCAGACTGGTTCCTTGGGTAACCTACGATCAAAATGCTCGGTTCTTTCTCGGCAATCAGCTGTTTAATTCGCTCAAATTCAAGACCGTCTACGAAAATAGTACCTATCGGAAAAGCAATCTTCAGAGATGTGTCAGCTTCGGCTATTCCGATCCGCTTTTCACCCACATCAAATGCTAATAATCGTTGTGTATTAATTCCCATTGGTCATTGTGAAAATTATATGAACTTTTTTATCATCTTTAGGTACTGAGTTCACCCAGAACGGTGAGAATTTAACGTCTACGTCTTCGATGCCATCAATTGCATTAACCATTTCTCTAACGTCACCCTCACGCAAGCCAGCAATATCTCTAATAAGCTTAGCCTGGTCAATATTTGGGCCAACTTGGGCGGTCGCAACAGCCCGAATAGTATAGCCACCTTCAACTTTATTAAATTCGGAAAACTTCGTAGACTTTTCGCCAACTTCATAGATTTTTTGGTTCTTTTTGTTGGATAATTCAGTCTTTAAGAATGCACTATAAACTTGCGATAGATCGTTAGTTTTAACACCGATTAAAGTATATGTGGTTTCAAGTGTTAGTTTACCAGACGTAGCTTCTTGGCCAACCGCCGGCGTTGCTACAGGATTACCCGGCTCAACCACAAATGCATCATTAATAGCAATTTCCGCACTAGTAAATTGTTTTTTCAGCTCTTCACGTACCGCATTCGAATCTTGAGATTTAAGCTGTTCGAAAGCTTTATCTACATCGACCTGTGAAATAACT
Source organism: Candidatus Saccharimonadota bacterium (assembly GCA_010014665.1). Taxonomy (GTDB): domain Bacteria; phylum Patescibacteriota; class Saccharimonadia; order Saccharimonadales; family Saccharimonadaceae; genus JAPUDS01. The sequence continues at coordinate 31,054 of RZYF01000005.1, forward strand.
GTCACTTCTTTAGTAGTACCACCAGAAGTCTCTTCAGTCAGAGTAGCCGTCAAATCACTAGGTGCACCACTCATAGAACCCGAGGCGCCGTTATAGGTAGGGCCATTGGAAGCAGCCGTAACCCCTACAGTTGCCGAACCAGCTGTACAATTAAATACACTCGCACAAGATCCTTTAGGTACAGTCACGGTAGTATTAGTCGTAAATTGCAACCCACTACTAGTTCTAAGTACTACGCCTGCGTTGAGCGTAACGGCAGTAAATGAACTATTAGCCAACTTTACAGTTCCAGTAGCCTTATCACCGACATCTTTTTTACCAGTTGCAGTTAAGTCAGCACTGGTAGCTTTTTTGATTTGTTTAACCACCGAAGGCAAAACGTTTTGCGCAGCATCCACTTTGGCGCCGTCACGGATTTGCAAAACTTTGTTTATATTTATTACGTTCGTACGAGCCTTAATAACTACGTCGGCTCTAGGAGCAAAAACCGTTGCCCAAACCACAAAACCTACTAGGAGTAACAAACCTCCAACAGCAATAAATAATTTTTTTCTAAACATATTAAAGTTTGGCAGTTTATTAGTAATCGAACGTTTTTTAGCAACATCCGATATTGCTACAGAACCTGCGCTTGACTTAAATGATTTTCTTGAATCGTCAGCTGTATTAACTTCGTCTTCCAGATTATTAGGGAATATTTCTACCTCAGAATCAACAGAATCCAGGTTGTTTGTTGGCTCAATTTCTTCGCCTTGAATCACATCATCATCAATTCCTTCAACAACTACCGGTGTACTAAGCTCTGGCTTACTCTGAAGGTTTTTGGCGATCGGAAGCAATAGTTCTGCGGCTAAATTTGATAATGCAGGATCATTTGTAATCAACACTATTCGTTTATCGGCTTGTTCAGCAGCTCTTTTGAGTAGCTTGAGATTTACGATACTCTGTAAAACACCCACTCTTTTAGGTGGTACTAAAGCGACTATAGACGATTTTGCGTCTTTTACTCGTTCTATGATAGCAGTGATATCGTCTTCTGTGTCAATGTAAACAACGTCTTTTTTCATACTCTTAGTATCCTATTAAGTCTTTCCTTCACAGAATCACCTTCGCTTATCGCTAGAGTATCATATCCTACTCGTAGTAACCCCATTGCGGTAATATATGTATGATCGTTGACGTTACCAGTATGATCTTTCATACCAGATACATCAGACGGGCGAATATGCTGCACGGTCGGGCGCTTAGTGAAAGGCAATTCCTTATACCATTCGCGTTGTGACAAGGCTTCTACTAGAGGTACTAAGCTCGCACCACCACCACATAACAAAATCCGGTTAGGGAGGTGATCAACGCTATCGAATTCACTTAGTGCAATCTCAACCCCACTAATCCAAACGTCGAGGGTTTTTTCGATAGACGTATTTAGCTCTTCGGCAACCGATGGCTTGATCTTTGTGTCACCATAATGTAACTTTAGCTTTTCAGCTTCATCGTAAGTGATATCTAAGTCATTTGCTATCGTCCTAGTAAAGCTCCTACCTCCGATACCAAACATCTTAGTTCCTTCGACACCACCGTCATCTACAACAGCAATGTCAGTTGTACCGCCACCAACATCCGCCAAAATAGCCGTAAAATTACTACCCGTATCGGATCCAAGCATGCTACGAGATACCGCAAAAGGTTCAGCGGCAACCGCCAGTAGGTCTAAGTCTAAATCGTTAGCAGTGCGTTCTATCGCCCCAATATGAACCATCGGTGCAAAAGCTGTGTATATTTGTATAGCCACATCTCTACCTTGAAAACCAATCGGGTTTGCAACCTTGTAGCCATCAATATGTATACTGACGATGGCAGAATTAACTAATTTTACCTCAACTTCTTTGTTACCTGTTTCAAGACCGATCTGTTG